>JBKJMC010000298.1:0-2602 GCA_046596615.1 Ilumatobacteraceae bacterium
CCGTGTGTCTTCCAGGCGCGTCCTTTGACTTGTAGATTTTTTGCATTAGCGCCGGCAGCAAAATATCGCGCACGAGCGTGCTCTTGCCGCTGCCCGAAACGCCCGTGACTGCCACGAAACAGCCGAGCGGAATCTTGACGGTGATGTTCTGTAAATTATGCTCGCGCGCCCCACGAATTGTCAGCCACTCTTTATTGGGCTCGCGCCGCACTTTAGGAACTGGGATCGAACGTTTGCCCGAAAGGTACTGCCCGGTCACCGATGCCGCGACCTTGAGGATGCCTTTGACCGGCCCGCTGTAAACGATCTCGCCGCCGTGCTCACCTGCCCCAGGACCAATGTCCACGATCCAGTCGCTGGCCATGATCGTGTCCTCGTCGTGTTCGACCACGAGGACCGAGTTACCTAAGTCGCGCAATCGCATCAGTGTCTCGATCAGCCGATGATTGTCGCGCTGGTGCAGGCCGATGCTCGGTTCGTCCAATACGTACAGCGTGCCGACGAGGCCGGAGCCGATTTGACTGGCGAGGCGTATTCGCTGCGCCTCACCGCCAGCCAATGTGGCGGCCGCCCGCGACAAGGTCAGGTAGTCGAGCCCGACATCGAGAAGGAATCCGAGTCGGGCGTTGATCTCTTTTGTGATTCGCTCGGCGATAATTCTGTCGCGCTCGCTGAGTTCAAGTTCGGCTAGAAACTTGGCGCTATCGGCGATCGATAATGCGCACACCTCGCTGATGTGCAAATCGTTCACTGTCACGGCGAGGTTTGCTGGCTTAAGCCGCGCGCCCTTGCATGATGGGCACGGCACTTCGCGCATGTAACTCTCGAACTGTTCGCGTTGAGTGTCGCTCTCTGATGACTCGTGACGCCGTTTGATCCACGGGATGATGCCCTCGTACGACGTGCTGTACTCGCGCACGCGCCCGTAGCGATTGCGGTATTTGACCATCACATTGTCGGTCACTCCGGTCATGACAAGTTGCTGATGCTTGGCCGACATCTTCGACCACTTCTTATCGAGGTCGAGCCCGAACTCTTCGGCGACGGCTTCGAGCATGCGCGTGAAATACTGCGTATGCGCGGAACGCCAAGGAGCTATTGCCCCCTCGTTTATCGACATCCCTGGGTCTGGTATCACCAGTTCGGGATCGACCTCGAACTTGGTGCCCAAACCGAGGCAATTCTCGCAGGCGCCGAATGGCGAATTGAACGAGAAGTTACGGGGCGCGAGCTCTTCGTAGCTGGCGCCGCACTTCGGGCAAGCCAGGTGCTGGCTGAACGTCAGAGTTTCACCCTTTGTCAGTTCGACCTGGGCGACGCCCTCGGCTAGTCGCAGCGCCGTCTCGAGGCTGTCAGTCAGCCGTCGCTCGATCCCGTCGCGACGAACAAGGCGATCGACGACGACCTCGATCGAGTGATTCTCGTATCGGGCCAGAGGAGCGGCCTGTTTCAAAAAATCATTAATGTCGACGATCTCGCCGTCGACACGGGCCCGGGCGAATCCCTGCGAAGCCAGGTCGGCCAAGAGTGTCGCGTATTCGCCCTTGCGCCCGCGCACGACAGGCGCCAACACCTGAAACCTCGTGCCGTCTGGCAGGGCCAAAATGCGATCGACAATTTGCTGCGGGGTCTGGCGCTGCAGCCGAGTGCCGTCCTTCTCACAGTGTTGAACGCCGATGCGGGCGTACAGCAATCGCAGGTAGTCGTAGACCTCGGTAATAGTGCCGACGGTGCTGCGCGGGTTACGCGACGCCGACTTCTGATCGATCGAGATGGCCGGCGAGAGACCTTCGATGACATCGACGTCCGGCTTGTCCATCTGGCCGAGAAATTGGCGGGCATAAGCGCTGAGGCTTTCGACGTAGCGGCGCTGACCTTCTGCGTAAATAGTGTCGAAGGCGAGGCTGCTCTTGCCTGATCCGGAGAGGCCCGTGAGCACGACGAGTTTGTCGCGGGGTATGTCGACGCTGACGTCCTTGAGGTTGTGTTCGCGCGCGCCGCGCACGATTATCTTGTTGTGGTTCGCAGACATCGAGAGCAGGCTACCGATCGCTCACCCGGCGTCGCGTAACTCGCGCCTTAACTCTTTGACCTCGTCCCTGAGACGGGCGGCATATTCGAAGCGCATCTCTGAGGCAGCCAGGGTCATCTCTTCCTCGAGGGTTTGAATCAGGCGCAACAGCTCCTGCTCGGGCAGTGAACGTAATTCGCGCACGACCTTGTCACGCTCACGACTCTTGCGATTTCCCTTGCCCGGAAGCGGCGCGCCCTCTTCGGGGCGAAGCAGGGAGAGTATGTCGCCGACGGCCTTGCGGATCGTCTGCGGATTTATGCCGTTGGCAAGGTTGTAGGCGACCTGACGCTCACGGCGACGCTGAGTCTCGCCGATCGCCGACTCCATCGCCGCGGTCATCTTGTCGGCATACATAATCACCTGGCCGTCGACGTTTCGGGCGGCTCGTCCAATCATCTGAATCAATGAGGTTCGACTGCGCAGGAAGCCCTCCTTGTCCGCATCCAAAATCGCGACGAGCGAAACCTCTGGCAGGTCGAGGCCCTCGCGCAGCAGGTTAATTCCGACAAGCACATCGAATTCTCCGAG
>JBKJMC010000299.1:0-4571 GCA_046596615.1 Ilumatobacteraceae bacterium
GGAAAGGTATGGGTCACCGAAGTTTCGCGCGTTGTGCGAATTCGCACCGGCGAAGAGGGACCAGAAGCAATTTAAGTCATTTAGGAAAGTATTCTCCAAGTACCTTGGCCGTGCGCCCGAGAGAAATCTTGAGCACGGCCTTGGTGCCAGGCGCAACATTTGCGTCGGCTAAATCTTCGAGCACCGGCCTAATCACCCAGCCTTGATCTTTGTCAACCCATGTCGGGTGCACGACCGGGCGATCGACAACTACCTTGCCAGAACTCGTGATCGTCATGTTGATCGTCGCGATGACGGCGTCTTGTGAGTTAGCCGGCCAGCGATCGTCAGTCGGCAAGTTTGAGAGTACGTTACCAAGCCCGTAAAACACCCAAACGCCGTTGAGTTGAACGATCGGTTGCACGACGTGGGCGTGATGACCAACGATCAGATCGATGAGCCCCGAGGCGGTGAGTTGTTCGGCGATCGTTTTCTGGATCGAGTTGGCGTGCGAGTCCCGTTCGTTGCCCCAATGCATGCTGACGATCACGACCTCGGCACCCAACTCGCGGGCAGTCTTGGCGTCGCGCAGAATTCGACTTGGGTCGATGAGCGCCGAGCGCCACTGTTGATCGTCGGGCAGGTTTAGGCCGTTGTAGCCAAACGTGTACGAGAGGTGAGTGAGTTTTACGCCATTAATCGTGATCACCTTCGGCTCAATGTCATCCGGGACGTGGGCAATCCCTGACTGTCCCAATCCGCTGGCAGCTAGCGCGCTGATCGTGGCGTCGATGCCGTCGACTCCGCGGTCGTAGGCGTGGTTGCTGGCAGTCGAACAGCGGTCAAAGCCGGCATTGGCGATCGCGGTGGTAATCTGCGGCGGAACCCCAAAGAATGGGAATGTCGAGAGCGCTTCGCCCCTTGGTGCGATCGGGGTCTCAAGGTGGCAGATCGCCAAATCGACTTCGCTGATCAATTTAGTGACTCGCGCGAACATCGGGTCAAACACATACTCGTAGTCGGTGGGGCTTTCCGACTTGGATGCGGCGTTTAGCTGCAGGGCATTGCGCTTGGCCTGGTTGATGATCGGCGTGTGAGTGAGCACGTCGCCGGTGAAGGCAAAACTCAGATGGCGGGAAGTGTCAGCAGTTGATGGGGTGCTTGCTGCGGTGACGCTCGTGGCAATGTTGATCGGGGCGCTCGTCGGCGCTTGAGTTTCTTGGGGTGGTGCGACGCTGTTCGGCGGCGAGCACGCGCCAGAAACGGTCGCGGTTAAAGCCGCGAAGAATAGAAGCGATCGGCGCACGCCGCAAGCGTATTGCCCTTATGTATTGCCGGAGAACCGAAGTCGTTATTTGATCGGCGTGGCGGCGATGAAAGTGTTGATGATCGCGCTGATCTCGGCGTGCCTGTCTTCTTGAATGAAGTGACCGCCACCGGCGACCGTGGTGTGGGGTTGGCCCGTCGCCCCTGGAACATTGCGCACGAACACACCTTCGCCGCCCGTGGTAACCGGGTCGCTGTCGCCGAATGCGCACAATAGCGGCCGCTCAAACTTGGATAGAACGGCCCAGGCGATGGTGTTGTCGTTGTGAGCGGGGTCTTTCGGCGAAGTCGGCACCAGGGTTGGGAATATTCTGGCGCCCTCCTTGAATGTGTCGTCGATAAACGGCGCGTCGTAGGCGGCGATCACATCGGCAGACAATTCGGTGGCGCAGCCACCGTTGACGATGTTGCCGATTGGGAAGCTCTTAGAAGTTTGTGAGTAATGTTGCCAGGCCATAAATGCATCCGATGGTTTGCGGTCGCCCGTCGGCAGTCCGGTGTTACTTAGCACGAGCCGATCGAAACGCTCTGGCGCGGCCGCGACCAACCGAAGGCCGATCAGCCCGCCCCAGTCTTGACCAAAAAAAGTTGTGTGGCGCAAACTAATTTTGTCGAACAACAACTCGCTCATCCACGAAACATGGCGTGCGTACGTGTAGTCGCTCTTTTGGGTCGGCTTGTCCGAGCGGCCAAAGCCAACCAGGTCTGGAGCGACGACGCGATGACCGGCGGCGACCAGAAGCGGGATCATCTTGCGGTACAAAAAGCACCAACTTGGCTCGCCGTGCATCAGCAGAATTGGGTTGGCATCTCGCGGGCCCTCGTCGAGGTAATGAACGCGTAACACGCCGCCATCGAGGTCGGATATCTCTGCGTAATTGGGCGCGAAGCTGTATTCCGGAAGATTTTTGAATCGGTCGTCTGGGGTGCGCAGTACTTTCATTATTGCCTCCGATAACTAGTTGAATATTTTGCTGATGACTGCCGCTAGAGCAGATTTCGTTGCCGCTGCCGAAAGTCCCTGGTCGCGACGCATTAGGTCGAACGATTCGTAGGAGCACAGCACCTCGATTATGGCCACCGCGCCAACCCGCTCAGCCCTTGGCAATTCGGCGAGCTCGGATCGAAAGTGGCGCACGGTTTGCTGGCGCAGGTCGAGTCTGCTTTTGTGCAGAAGATCTTGGATCATGGGGTTGCGGTGCGCAAGCGCGCGAGAAGCCCGTCCAATATTGCCAACGGCGTTGAACAATCGCAATCTCTGCGCTACGAAGTTCTCGACCTTTTCGTGTAACGTGCCGTGGCCGAAGGCCGAAATTTTTGCAAAACTTTTGATGCGTTCAAATTGGGCGTCGAACGCGGCGCGGTAAAGGTCGTCGACGTCGATGAAGTACCGGAACAGCGAGCGCTCCGACAAATCGGCGCGCCTGGCGATCTGCGCGGCACTGACTTCGATCTCGCCGCTCTCGTAAAGTGCGAGTAGCGCGTCGACGATGTCTTGGCGATTACGATCGCGGCGCAGGTTTCGGCCGTCTCCGCCCGCCGCAGATGATTCGAGACTGAGCGACATCGGCTATGCGGTGAGTCCGTCGAGAGTGGCGTGAAGTGTCATCGCGTATGACTCGTTCGGGGCTAGGTCGTCAATGCTGGCGATCAAAGCGTCGGCGTCGGCGTCGGTGGCGACAGAAATAAGTTGCACCGTGTCCCACATGCGGCCGTCGCTGAGCACAGTGCCCTCGACATCGAGAGCCGTGGCACTTGGCATCGAGGCGTAAATGGCGGCGCGGTCTGCGGCCCGGCGAACCACCATCACTACGCGCTTGAGTTCGAGAGTGCTTGGGCGGATTCGGGTGTCGAGCGAGATGTCGAGAGGGCGCGAGGCGAGCAGCGTCGTGCGTTGCATGCCCGCGGCCTTGTGCACGTGTTTGTCGCTGAAGTCTTGGCGCGATTGCATCTCGATGAACGAAACGCGAGTGGCGTAACGCACGATGGCGATGCGATCCCAATCTTCCGCCCCGATGTGGTCTTTGGCAACGTCGGCGACGAACACGATGCTGGCGCCAATCTTGTTCAAGATCGAAGCCGGGTTGTACCTGTCGTCGGCCTCGCGACCGCTGACCGCCGGTCGTGAACTGTCTTCGTACTTGGCGACTTCGTGGTACTTCATCAAGTTGACCATGTAGATCGGGCCGTCGTCCGAAGTCGGCCACGTGGCCAGCCTGGCCGCGTAGTCGAGGTTGATTCGACCGTACTTGTGGATGATGCGCGTCGGGTCTGTGGTGCCTCGCTCAGCCAAGTTGTTTCACTCCAATTGGTGCAGTTCAATGTTTTGACATACCCTATGACAGAACATATAGTTCGTCAAGTTGACATCTATCTAGTGGGGGTTTTGTGAGCGCTTACGAGAAGGATTTCACTGGGACAATTGACAAGACGTACCGCGAGTCGACCCCCGCCTGGCCACAGTTGCCAGCCGGGCTGAACGGCCCGAACGTGATCACCATCGTGTTCGACGACATGGGGTTTGCGCACCCAAATTGCTTCGGCAGCGAAATCGACACCCCGAACATTAATCGCCTCGCGGCCGACGGTTTGCGTTACACGGGTTTTCACACCACCGCCTTGTGCTCGCCGTCGCGCGCGTCTTTGCTCACGGGTCGCAACCATCACTCCGTCGGTATGCGTGGAGTTTCTAACTGGAACACCGGCTTCCCAAATATGCGCGGCGGCATCACTCCTGGGGCCGCGACGATCGCAGAAGTTTTGCGCATGCACGGCTACGCCACGCTGTGCGCAGGCAAGTGGCACCTCGCCCCGATGGAAGAGTGCTCCGCCGCAGGGCCGCACTCCAATTGGCCGCTGCAAAAAGGTTTCGATCGCTTCTACGGTTTTCTTAACGGCGAGACAGATCAGTTCTACCCCGAACTTACGCGCGACAACCAACACATCTTGCCTCCACGCACGCCCGCAGAGGGCTATCACCTCACCGAAGACCTCATCGATCAATCCACGACGTGGATTCGTGATTTGGTTTCGGTGCGCCCCGACCGACCGTTCTATTTATATTTGGCGTTTGGCGCCCAGCACGCTCCGCACCACGCCCCAGACAGCTACTTGGCAAAGTGGCGCGGCAAGTTCGACGAAGGTTGGGACGTGCATCGCGACCGGGTTTTCGCGCGGCAGAAAGAGATGGGCATCATCCCTCCCAACACGACTCTCGCGGCGCGCAATCCAGGCGTCAAGCCGTGGGATGAGCTGACCGTTAATGA
>JBKJMC010000238.1:0-3532 GCA_046596615.1 Ilumatobacteraceae bacterium
CACGGTTTCTCTATTGCATGATGCGCGCGAATGTGGCGCAAATATTTTGCTCGAAGGCGCGCAGGCAACATTTCTGGATCTAGATCACGGAACATATCCATATGTGACATCCTCGAATCCAACTGCCGGTGGGGCGTGCGCGGGTTCTGGTATTGGGCCGCGACACATTGATCGCGTGATCGGTATCGCCAAGGCGTATACGACCCGCGTCGGCAGCGGCCCGTTTCCGACCGAGTTAACAGACGCAACGGGCGAGGCAATCGTTGACATCGGCCACGAATACGGCACCGTTACTGGCCGCCGCCGCCGGCCGGGCTGGCTAGATCTGGTGATGTTGCGTCACGCGGTGCGGCTCAACTCTCTCACCGAGTTGGCGCTGACCAAACTTGACGTGCTCGATTCATTTGATGTCGTACGCATGTGTGTTGGCTACACGGCGCATGGCAAGCCGCTCGACAGATACCCCGATGACATCGACCTGCTCGGCGCAGTTCAGCCCGATTACATTGACATGCCCGGATGGAAGCAACCCTTGCGCGACATTCGCAAGTTTGAAGATCTGCCCGAGACGGCACGCAGTGTCGTGCTGCGAATTGAAAGAGAAATTGGGGTTCCGGTGCGGATTATTGGTGTCGGTCCAGAGCGCGACGACTGTGTGGTTCGGGAATGATCGATCGATATTCGCTGCCAGCGATGAGCGCGATTTTTACCGACGAGTCGCGCTTTGGCAGGTATCTCGAAATTGAATTGTTGGCAACAGATGCCCAAGCCAATCTCGGAGTAGTGCCCAAGGCCGAAGCAGCGGCCTGCCGCGCCAAGGCGCCGGCTGTTGATGCCGCGTTGGTAGCCGCGATCTCTGAACGCGAAATCGTAACCAACCACGACGTCGCCGCATTCGTCGATGTCGTACAGCAGCGAATTGGCATGCCGGCGGGGGCGTGGGTGCATCACGGGCTAACGAGCACCGACATTGTAGATACGGCTTGGTGCTGGATGTTGCGCGATGCGTCGAATCTGATCGTTGATGAGCTCGACCATCTGCTTGCTACCGCTTGCAAGTTGGCGCGCGAACATCGAACGACGGTAATGATTGGCCGCACGCACGGCATGCACGCCGAGCCGACCACATTTGGAGCCAAAGTCGCGTTATGGGCGCTGCAACTTGATCGCGATCGCCAACGCATAATCGCCGCTCGTCAGGCGATCGCGGTTTGCAAACTATCCGGCGCGGTCGGCACGTATTCAAACATCGATCCAGCGGTCGAGGCACATGTCGCCAAATCACTCGGTCTCGCGGCCGTGCCGGCGACGCAGGTGATCGCCCGCGACCGACACGCGGAATATTTGTGGGCCTGCGCGTCTATTGGCACGACGATCGAGTCGATCGCGGTCGAGTTGCGTCACCTGCAGCGCACGGAGTTGAGCGAGGTGCGTGAAGGTTTTCGCGCCGGACAAAAGGGAAGTTCGGCGATGCCGCACAAGCGCAATCCAATTTCGGCTGAAACGCTCACTGGGCTTTCGCGCGTGCTGCGCGGCAATTTACAGGCTGGAATGCAAGACGTGGCACTGTGGCACGAGCGCGACATCTCGCATTCGTCGGCAGAACGAATCGTGTTGCCGGATTCGTCGTTGTTGACGCACTACATGCTCAACCGCTTGAATAACTTGTTGATCGGTTTAGAAGTCGACGCGCAGCGGATGCGCGAAAACCTCGACTCGAGCTTCGGAGTTGTGTTCTCGCAACCGGTGTTGTTAGCGCTTGTTGAGAACGGGCTCGCGCGCGACGAGGCATACCGCATCGTGCAAGAAGACGCGGCCCGGGCGTTTGCCGAGCACGCCCAATTTCGCGATGTCCTGGTCGACGACGATCGGGTCACGCTCTCGAGTGCGCAGTTAGATAACGCTTTCGACGCGCAACGGGCGGTTCGCCACGCGGCGCGCACGATCGACGCCCTCGATGCGCTGCGGTCATGACGCTGCCGAAGCTTGATGCCGACCGCGAGGCACTGCGCGCGCATGTTCTCGAGTACTCGTTAAAAACTGGTGAGTTCACGCTCAAGTCGGGGCGTACAAGTTCGTGGTTCTTAGATACGAAGCAAACTGCGTGCCGCAGTGATGGCATCGTTCTCGTCGCCAACGTTGCACTCTCGCTGATGTCGACAGACATCGATGCCATCGGCGGGCTGACGATGGGTGCCGACCCGGTCGCCTTTGGCGTCGCCGCAGTCGCCGCCGCGCGCGGGCGAGGATTGCGCAGTTTTAGCGTGCGCAAGGAGGCCAAAGACCACGGTGTAATGGGTCGAATTGCTGGAGCACTTTTGCCCGGCGACCGCGTGGTGATCGTGGAAGACACGGTGACCCGCGGAACATCGCTCTTCGATGCCGTCGATGCTGTGAGAAAATTCGGCGCCGAACCGGTGCTGATCACTGTGATTGTCGACCGCGGCGGAACATGCGCGCAAATGGCTGCCGCCGCCGGCATCGCCTACGCGCCTATGCTTAGCGCGCCAGACCTTGGTTACGATTTTGGTTCGTGAAGGCACTTCATAACAGCGAGTCGTCAGCGTAAGCGTTAGGTTTACGCGGTGAGCCTGCACCAGTTATTTGATCTCGAATCGCACGGCGGCGATGTTTATGTCGGCGATGGGCTCGAATACCCTTGGGGCGGCCTTTACGGGGGGCACATCGTCGCCCAGGCCTTGCGCGCCGCCGCCTACACGGTAGAGGGCGACCAGTTGCCCCACTCGCTGCGCGCCTATTTCATTCGGCGCGGTGATAACAAGCAACCTGTGCGCTACGAGGTCGATCGCATTCGCAACGGCAAGAGTTTTTCGACTCGGCGAGTTGTGGCGCGACAAGACGACGGCGCAATTCTCAGTCTCGAGGCCTCGTTTCAGCGCGAAGAGGGCTCTCTCGATCTCGAGATGGTGCGGCATCAACACTCTTTGCCGGCGCCCGAAACGATTGAAGAGTCGGACTGGAGCACCTTTACGCAGCGCCGCACGGTGCCGATCGCGGCTCTCACAGATTTAAACGAGCGCGGCGACGGCGGCTTGGGCGTGACTCGCGATGGCGGCGGCCGGATAGCGGCGTGGCTACGGGTAAAGGATTCTCTCGGCGAGAGCGAACTACTCAATCGCTGCGCGGTCGCGTACCTCTCCGACGATTTACCGACCGAGTGCGTAGTCGACGCGGTGCCCGAGTTACACAAGGCATGTGACGAGGGTCGGTGGTTCGGGGCGAGTCTCGACCATGCCGTGTGGTTTCACCGCCCAGTGAGGGCGCACGATTGGCACCTATATGAAATGTCATGCCTCTCATATGTTGGCGGTCGCGGCCTGACCCACGGCTTCGTGTTTACGACTGACGGCACGCATGTCGCGACCGTCGCGCAAGAGACGATCGTGCGCATCACTGATAAAACCGCGGCCAAATAATTAGCCGCAACCCACTGCAACAATTGTGGTCGGGACCGGCGTCGATCCGGTGACCCTGCGCTTTTCAGGCGCATGCTCTGCCTACTGAGCTACCC
>JBKJMC010000247.1:0-3804 GCA_046596615.1 Ilumatobacteraceae bacterium
GTCGGGTTTGGCGCCCTGACGCAACAATGTGCGCAGCGAAATCGCGAAGCACACGAGCGCCATGATCGAACTGCTGACCAAAGCGAGTTCGACCCGCAGGTAGAGGTCGTCACTCGACAACCAGGCCACCAGCAAGTATGTGGCAAAACCAAGTAACCAGCCGATTGCGACTCGGGCGTGACCGTGCAAGGCGATCACCGCCTGGGCGATTGCGATCGCGAACATGCACAGCGCGCTAGAAAGAGCCAACAGCGTCATCGTGCGGCGATCAACTAATCCTTCGTAGACAAAGTTGAGTACCTGGGGGCCGACGAGATATGCGCCGCCGACGCCAAGCACCGCCACGACGCTGACCAACATCAGCAAGCGGCTGAGGCCGTGGCGAAACTCGCCGAGATTGTCCTGGGCGGCGAGTCGGGCGAGGCGCGGCAGCAACGCGGCTTGCACCGCCTGAAATAGAAAAAGAGGGATTCGAGCGAAAATCACGGCGTTGCCGAATCTCGTGACGACGGCCGCTTCGCCGTGACTTGCGAGTAAATCAACCGTGATTGGACCGGCGTTGATTAGGCCCAGAGAGAGCAACGAACCGAGCAGCAGCCAACTCAAATTCGGCGTAATCTCTGACCACGTGGCAGGTGGCCCGTCGCCGCTGTGCAGTCCGCCGCGGGCGACGCCAGCGAAAATGCCGACTAGCGGCGAGAGCGCAATCACCAACGCATAAACGCCAACGGTGGTTACGCCCGCAAGCCACAACACTGTGCAACCCAAGACTCGCGTCGCACCGTCCACGCCGATGACCAATCCGTAACTGGCAAAGCGGCCGGTGCCCGAGCAAATGCCTCGCGCCAAGTGAAACGGCGCGTAGGTGGCCATCGTTAGCGCAAGGCAAATAGTGATTACGCCGTCGCCCTCGAAGAGGTGCTTTGTGATTGCTGGGTAGGCGAGCGCGGTGACGGCAACCAGCACGATGACGGCTCCGATTGCTAGAGGGATCATCTTGCGCACGACCGGTAGCCCGCCCTGACCTAGCGCTCGGCGGTGCGCAATCGCGCGGCTGACCTCTTGCTCAAGGGGCAGAAACACGCCAGGGGCTAGGGCGAAGGCCACGAACCACATCGCCACGATCGGCTTGAAGCCGTCCTGCCCGAGCGCCTGTTGACCGACTTTGAAGAATGCGTAAGCGGAAATTCCGGCAATTAAAAAACCGATACCGACAGACACCGTGCCCTCGGGCAGTGCGACGCGAGACTTGCCTGTTTCGTTACTTATTGGCGCCGAAGTATTCACGCCGACGCACCTGAAGTTTTTGAAACGCGAGCACACCGAACCCGATCGCGATGAACGCGGCATCTTTGGCGGCGCGTACCGCGGCATCTCTAGTCGAGTCAGATTTGATAGTCGAGTCAGATTTGATGTCGGGAAATATTCCGAAAACGTCAAATGATGGTGGTTTCAACTTCGATAAATCTAAACAGCCCATTTTCGGAAATATTTTATTATTCACTTGTCATACATACTATGGCGCTCTGACGAATATTGCTAACGGCATGATCGGCTAACGGCATGATCGGTGAAGAGAGTTAGGTGCCGCGGGGGTGGCAGTAGCCTTATTAAATCGTGACTTCAGATGGATTCAGCCCCCTGGCTGGGGCGCCAGACATTGTTTTGGCGATCCTGGCGCATCAGCCAAAGTCGTGGTTCGCCGAGACGTTGGCCAGCATCGCGGCCCAGGACTACCCCAAGTTGCAGACAATTTTTTTCATCACCTCTGAATCACCAGTCGATGCGCTCACTACCGAGATTCGCCAGGTGTTGCCGAATTCATTCATTCGGATAATCGATGGCAACCCCGGTTATGGGCCCGTAATGAACCAGCTGTTACGAATTGTCGAGGGCGAGAGTGGCTTGTTTTGCATCATGCACGACGACGTCGAATTGCGCACTGACGCGCTTTCGAAGATGGTCGAAGAACTATTTCGCTCTAACGCTGGGGTGGTGGGACCGAAGCTGGTGCAGTGGGAGGACCCGACTCTGTTGCAGCACGTCGGTCTTGGTGCCGATCGCATCGGCGAGATCGACACGCTTATCGAACCGCTCGAGCGCGACCAAGGGCAACACGACGCAGTGCGCGACGTCTTCTTTCTTCCGTCGGCGTGCATTTTGGTGCGCGCCGACCTGTTTCATGAACTTGACGGCTTCGCGCCCGATATCCCGTTCTTTGGCGAAGACTTAGAGTTCTGCTGGCGCGCGCACTTGAGCGGCGCTCGGGTACTCGTCGTGCCAGCGGCGGTCGCGCGCCATCGCGAGCTGTTTGCCGAGCGCAACCTTGAGCTTTCGCGACCTGCACTCGAGGCCCGGCACCGCGTGCGCACAGTCGCCACGCTTTCGAGCCGCCTGCAATTGCCGGTGATCATGGTGCAATTGATCGCGACGTCGCTTGTCGAGGCAATTGTCGGAGTCTTTACTGGCGGCGTGCGCGCCTCGCTGGCGGTATTACGCGCTGCAGTGGCCGTGGTGTTGGACGCTAAATACATTGTGGAGCGCCGCGGGCAAGTTCGCCCTTACAGGCGCATCGCTGCCGACGAGATTCATGATCTGCAGGTGCGAGGCAACGCGCGGTTTGCGCGCTTCTTGCGCAATCGCCGCGCGGCTACCCAGCAACTTGTCATGCAAGATCGCAAGGGAGGAAGTCGACTTGGTCGGGGTGCGCGGGCGATGAATATTGCCGCGTCCGCCGCCGTCGCCGTTTTCTTGATTGGCAGCCGCGGCATTATTACTAGCGGTGTCGCGTCCGTTGGCGAGATGTTGCCAATGCGCAGCAGTTCGGAGTCGATTGGGCGAATGCTTGGCGGATACCTAAGCGATTGGTCGAGTGTCGGGTTCGGCGCGGTCGGCGCCAAACCGACCGCGCACGTATTGATGGCCCTTGGGCAAATGTTGTTTCTCGGCAATTTGGGATTGTTGCAGACTGTCGTCGTATTGGGCGCTATCGTCGCCGGGTGCCTGGGCATGGCAAGCCTTGGCGCCGTGTTTGCAAACTCGCGTGCGCGACTCGCGGGAGCAATTGTCTACGGATCCCTTCCGCTACCGTACGTGGCGATAGCTCATGGCCGTCTTGGCGCGCTGTTGTGTTACGCCGCAACTCCGTGGATGCTTCGATTCTTCACCAATTCGTCGGCGCAGCAATCCACTAATCAGCGCAGCCAGCTATTTGCTAGGGGAGTTCTTCTGGCCGGCGCAGTCGCAGCGTTCGTTCCGTCATTCGTCATTGTCGTCGCACTCGTGTCGGTACTCTGGCTGATCGGCGATCTGCTGGCGGGCACGAAAGTTCGCGCAATGATGTGGGCGGCACTGTTTGGCATGGTCGCAACTCTCGGCGCGACCATTGTGCAGGTGCCGTGGCTGAACTCGATGCTTGCCGACAATGTGTGGAATGGTCTGACGAGTTCGTCGACAAGTTCGAGTGAGGATATCGGAATTATCAATCTGGCGCGGCTCGACTTCGGTCGCGTGCGCTTCGGCGCAGTCGTGCTCGGCCTCTACCTCGCGGTCGCCGCGGGACTTGTAATTGTCGGCGCGACACGATTCGTTTGGGCCGCTCGCTCGGCCGCGTTAGTCGTCGGCGCGGGGGCAGTAATAGTCGCCGCAGACCACGGATTGCTCGGCTTCTCGATGCCCGAACCAGCGGTGTTGCTGGTCGTTGTCGCGGCCGGCCTAGCAATTGCGAGCGGCAACTGTGTGGCCGCGGCGACAGACGATTTGGGCAAGGAGGTTTTTGGGTGGCGCCAGCCGATCGGTTGGATC
>JBKJMC010000166.1:0-5678 GCA_046596615.1 Ilumatobacteraceae bacterium
CGCGACTTTGGCGTGGCCGTGACCGAATTGCATCGCCAAAGTCGCGCTCGAGGTCGGCGATACTGCCGTAAACATCGATGCGCGGATAGGTCTGGTCGTCGCTCTTCCAAACCGGAAGCGGCGAGCCCCAGAAACGGTTACGGCTGATGTTCCAGTCACGCGCATTTTCGAGCCACTTGCCAAAACTGCCGTGCTGTATGTGCTCCGGAACCCAGCGAATTTCTTCGTTCAGTTGCACCATGCGATCCTTGATCGCCGCGACCTTGACAAACCACGCCGACATCGCCATGTAGATCAGCGGCGTGCCAGTGCGATAACAATGCGGGTAAGAATGGTCGTATGTTTCGTGACGCAACACTAAGTTGCGATCTTTGAGCGCGCGAATGATCAAGGGGTTGGCGTCGAAAACCAGCAAGTCCTTGAAGTCAAAAACCTCGGACGTGAACTTGCCGCGGATGTCGACGGGCACGACCAGATCAATGCCGGCCTGGGTGCACACGCGAAGGTCGTCTTCACCGAAGCCCGGAGCAAGGTGCACCACCCCGGTGCCGTCATCGGTAGTTACAAAGTCGCCCGACAGAACGCGAAACGCGTTGGGACGATCGGCGAAGTAATTGAACAGCGGCGTGTACGAGCGACCGACCAGATCTGTGCCGAGCATTGTCGCGACGACATGAAAACCTGCAAGTTCTTTGGCGTAATCAGCGAGGCGCGACTCGGCCAAAATATAAGTGCTCTCGCCGTTCGTGACCGAGACATATGTGACACCGGGTGCCACTGCCAAAGCCAAGTTGCTCGGCAGTGTCCACGGCGTCGTCGTCCACGCCAGCAGATCTTCGCCGCTCGACAAACGAAACGCCACAGTTAGCGCAGGGTCCTGCACCATCTTGTAGGCGTCGTCCATGCGCGTCTCGGTGTTTGACAGCGGCGTCTCCAGCGCCCACGAGTATGGCAACACGCGGAAACCCTCGTATATCAGCCCCTTGTCCCACAATGTTTTAAACGCCCACATCACACTTTCCATGTACGCCAAGTCGAGTGTCTTGTAATCGTCATCGAAATCAACCCAGCGCGCCTGGCGCGTGACATAGCGTTCCCACTCGCTGGTGTATTGCAGCACCGAAACCTTGCAATATTCGTTGAACTTGTCAATACCGAAATCGGTGACCGCCTGACGCCCGGAGATCCCTAATTGCCGCTCGGCCTCGGCCTCGGCCGGCAACCCGTGGCAGTCCCACCCGAAGCGCCGCTCGACGCGATGACCGCGCATCGTCTGATAGCGCAGCACGGCGTCCTTGACGAAGCCGGTAAGTAAGTGGCCATAATGTGGCAGGCCGTTGGCAAATGGCGGGCCATCGTAAACGACGAACTCGTTTGCGCCGCCGGCGTCGGGCGAATACTGTTCGATCGACGCCTTGAAGGTCTTGTCGGCCTCCCAATAGGCCAGAATTTCCGTCTCCAGGACTGGAAAGTTTGGCTGGGGGTCAACTTGCGGATAACTCATGGTGCCCAAGTTTAGGCGTTGCCGATTAGAACCCTCGGATAATCGGCTGAATCACGAAGCTAATCACCAGTAGCACGACCATTGGCGAGAGGTCTAAACCACCGAACGAGGGCAGCACTCTGCGCAACGGCGCAAGCACTGGCTCGGTCGCCGTCATCACCCAACCTACGACCTGACCCATTTGGCCCCGCGGATTAATCGGAAACCACGACAACAACACGCGCGCAAGAATCAGGTACGTAAACAATTGCGTCACGGTAAGCAGAAGATCGGTAAGCATGATTAACTGTTGATTCTAATTAGTCGCGCGCGACCTGCGCGCCTTGCGGCTTAACCAAATACACGCCCTTGGCCACCTGTTCGAGGCTGCCCGCGGTTGCGTAAACGAGACCGCTCACGAAATCGACGAGGCGGCGCTTAGTTGTTGGGTCGCACGAGTTGAGATTCATGATTACCGGTTGACCGTTTTTGTAGTGATCAGCAACTTCTTTGGCGGTGTCAAACTGCAACGGTCGAAGCGTGATCGGCTCTGCGGCATTCAAAGGTCGCGGCCGGACAGTTGGCGTCGAACCTCGATTGCCGACTGTTCGCACATGCACACTCGAGTCGTCTCGTACAGGGACCGGGCGTTGCTCTTGGGCGCGACGCACAGGTTTGCGCGCCGGGGCAGGTTCAACTTCGTCGTACTCATCGCCGTAATCATCGTTGCGGTCATCGTCGTATTCGTCTTGTTCTGGTAACGGGCGTCGACTGCGCTGTTGCCGAGCGGGTCGTTCGCGCGCAATCGAAGCGTCGTAATCGTCATAGACATCGTCTGGACCTAGACCAAGATAGTCCATCGCTTTGCGAAACATTGACATCAGACGCTAGTTTACCCTATTCCTATTGGCCAGCGCGACATTGTCGAATGTGAAAAACGGCGTCACCTGCGACTGCCAAATATGGCCGTGCCCAGGCGCAACGATGTTGCTCCCATCTCCACGGCAATTTCGTAGTCGTTAGACATCCCCATCGATTTCTCGTGTAGCCCGTAACGGTCAGCCCACTCGGATAAGGCCCTAAACGCGGCGCTGGTCGATGCGACATCGCCCGAGGTCGGCCCTACAGTCATCAGCCCGCGTACATCGATCGACCTGCCCAAGGCCCGCTCGATCAGCGCGCCTATTTCGCCTGGAGCGCAACCTCCCTTGTCGGGTTCATTGGTGGTATTCACCTGCAGCAGAACCATTGGCGACTTGGGCCGCCCAACATAGCGCTTGGCCAACTCGTCGACTAGCGACTCCCTATCGACAGACTCCCAGACATTGACGACGTCGAGCAGTTGCCGCACCTTATTGGTCTGCAATTGTCCGATGAAGTGCACCGGCAATAGCTGCTCGTCCTTGACATCGACGATCTTGGCGAGCAGCTCCTGGGCATAATTTTCGCCGACACCATCGCAGCCGATCTCGTGCGCGGCGATCAACGCCTCGGATCCCCAAGTTTTTGTGACCGCCACAATCTTCACGTCGGCACCGCCACACCGCGCTATGCGCTCACGAATAAACCCGAGGCGATCGCGAATTTCGCCGATATCCAAGGCTCCTGCGCCACCCATCGCTTCAGCGCCGGGGCGAATTTAACTCGGCGCGGCTATTTAAGAAATGACGGAACATCAAAGCCGTCATCGTCGTCATCACCACTATCGCCCGCGCCGAATAAATCCTTGAGGCGGCTGCTGGATTTGCCCTCCCCGCGCGTATCAGAGCGGCCGTCGCCACGCGTACTTGGACGCTGTGAACTGCTGTCCCAACGATCAAATCCGGCGGCGATAACGGTGACGCGAACTTCGTCTTCGAGTTCGTCGTCGATAACTGTGCCGAAGATGATGTTGGCATCTTGGTGGGCTACGGCGTGCACTACTTCTGCCGCGGCGTTGAGTTCGAACAGACCCATGTCTGACGGGCCGGTGATGTTCAGCAAAATGCCACGAGCCCCGTCGATGGCGGCCTCGAGCAACGGCGAGGTGATTGCCGCGTTGGCTGCATTAATTGCTCGATTGTCGCCCTTTGAGGTTCCGATGCCCATCAGCGCGCTTCCGGCGTTAGTCAAGATCATCTTGACGTCGGCAAAGTCGGTGTTGATTAGGCCGGGGGTGGTGATCAAACCGGTTATTCCAGAGACGCCCTGCAGCAAAACTTCGTCGGCCATCTTGAAGGCATTGAGCAAACTCGTCTTGTCCGTTGCGACCGTCAGTAAGCGCTCGTTCGGGATCACGATGAGCGTGTCGACTTTGTCCTTCAACTTGGCGATACCAGAGTCGGCTTGGACCGAGCGTCGACGGCCTTCAAACGCGAACGGCCTCGTGACGATGCCAACCGTTAGCGCACCCGCGCTACGCGCGATCTCTGCGATCACCGGCGCAGCGCCCGTACCTGTTCCGCCACCTTCGCCCGCAGTGATAAACACCATGTCGGCGCCGCTGACAATTTCTTCGATCTCGCTGCGATTCGACTCGGCTGCCTCGCGACCGATCTCGGGGTCGCTACCGGCACCAAGTCCGCGAGTCAACTCTCGACCGATATCTAACTTAAAGTCGGCATCGCTCATCAGCAGAGCCTGCGCGTCTGTGTTCACTGCCACGAACTCGACACCGCGCAAACCCGCGTCAATCATTCGATTGATCGCATTGACTCCGGCCCCACCAACGCCGATCACTTTGATGACTGCAAGGTAGTTCTGTGGTGCACCGGCCATTTTTCGTTCTCCTTGAGGTTCTACAAATTTAACTATCTATATAGATGTGTGTCACAGCCTTACACATCCGCGGGTCATCCCCAAACATTGAATCAACAATTAACGAGTTTTAACGACCGGAACACCTGAAGATACATCGATAGATTCAATGCTGTTCGGGTCTTGACGCCGCAGAATGACCACTATCGAGATCAGTTTATTGCGAACGTCAACGGGCTTGCCGAAGTTAATTACGGTGCCGGTGGTGAGCGTCATCGTGACGACATTGGGACCACCGACACCAAAGTTGGCCACGAGCGGGTCGAGCTCGGCCGGTATCGCGACCGCCAGCTGCGCGGCGCCCTGGTACTCGCTGGAGGCAATTGCCCCGGCAGTAAGGTTTGGGCCGACGCCGACGATCTGACGATATTGAGTCGGCTGGCCGACCACCACATCGATCACTCGCCCCTGCGAATCCAATACCCGGGCCCGATTGTCCACGCCCAGAAACCATGCCACGGGCGTACGCTCGGCAATCTCAATCACGGCCCGATTCGGGAGGAAGGTCTGCACTCTGGCCGACTCAACCCACGGATTGCTCTCAAGTCGGCGTTCGGCCTGGCGAGTATCAACTGTAAGTACAGGGTGACCCTTAAGCGAATCAACGACGCTTTGCACCAGCTCAGCGCTCGTGTATTGCACACCTTCGACATCTACGCGTTGCACCGCCACGAGCGGCGACGACAACACGATCATCGCCACGACGATTGCACCAACTAGTGCGACAATCGCCACGAGCGTGCGGCGGCGCCGGGTGGTTGGATTCTTTGGCAACAGCCGGCGACGAATTGCCCGAGTCGACCACCGCCCGGCACCAACCACGTTATTGAATTCGTCGCTAGCCGCTCCGCCGCGACCGTCATCGATGCCTGCCAAGGGGTCACCGACGATGCCTGAATCGTGCAGATCGCTGATAATTATTCGCGTCGAGGTTGGGGCGTGGCTCGCAGTTTGGCTGCGCTCGTCATCAGGGAAGTCGACCTCTTTTGGTTTGCGCAGGTCTTCGTCGACGATAACTATCGCCGCAATCGGTACCAGCGGCGCAATCGATTTAGAAGGGCTCGCAACTTCTGTCGTCGAAAAATCTGGACCGGATTCGTCTGAAGTGGCATCACTGTGCTGTTCGGTGACGGGGTACCGATCTTCGTCGGTGGCAAACACATCTCGCAGCTCTTGCAATACCCCGGCGTCGAGGTCGTCGGCGCCGACGAAGTCACCGCCCGTTCGCAAAATATTTAGCGGGATGGATGCATCATGGGTGCCTCCGAAAACCTGCTCGAACCTAATTGTGGCGATGCTGGTATCGGTCTCACTCTCGATCACCTCTGCCAACTCGGGATGAAGAGACGAGTCAAAACCGGCAAGACGTATCTCGCTACGCAAATTAAAACCAAATTCG
>JBKJMC010000052.1:0-3605 GCA_046596615.1 Ilumatobacteraceae bacterium
TAACGATTGCATTTATCTCGGCGATGGTGTCGTTCAATGCTGCCGCTGCCACCGCGGCGGCTTGCTCACTACTGCACGGCGGACACAGCCGGGTTTTCACCAGACCGGGTACCGGCGACTTGGCGATGATTGTTACGTGCACCTCTCAGCGCCTCGTGTCGTCGCGCAACAAACGGTTCATGTCGCTAACCGCCCGAATTGTGCCTCGAACCGTTCCGGTCACCTTCGAACGGCCCTCACGTTTGTGATACTGCACCGGCACGCCTTGAATTCGCAATCCGGCGCGTTGCGCCAGCAACACCATTTCCAGCGGCCAGCCGAAGCGTCTATCGCGCATATTGAGGGCGAGCAGATGTTCGCGATGGGCGGCGCGCATCGGGCCAAGGTCGCCAATTTTAAGGCCGGTGCGACGGCGAACCTCTGCCGTCAGCAATCGGTTGGCAATGCGGGCATGGACCGGCCACGCGCCACGATCAGCGACACGCGCCCCAATCGCCAAATCCGCTTCGCTGCGAAGCACATATCCGGCCACGATCGGCAGGTCAGCCGGGTCGAGCGAGGCATCGCAGTCCATAAAACAGACGACCTCGGAATTTGCCGCTTGGAGACCGGCCCAGCACGCCGCGCCGAACCCGCGTGTCGGCTCGATGATCACGGTTGCGCCCATCTCTCGGGCAATATCTGCGGTGCCGTCGGTACTTCCATTATCGACAACAATCGGATGGTAACCGTCGGGCATGCGCTGCAAAACCCACCGGATGGCGGCGGCTTCATTAAGGGCCGGGAGGATGACGTCAGGCACGAAGATCACCAAGGTAGCAGGAGTAATTCATGAAAATTTTAGTGACTGGCGGTGCTGGTTTCATAGGATCACACATAGTCGACGAGTTGGTTGCCGCTGGACAAGAAGTGATTGTTGTCGATGACCTCGATCCCGTCGCCCATCAAGGTCTTCCTTCCGGGTTGAACCCTGCAGCGAGTTATCGATGGCGCGACGTGCGCGATTTTCGAACCTGGCACAATTTGCTTGGCGGAGTCGATGCCGTATGTCATCAGGCAGCCAAAGTTGGACTCGGTGTCGACTTTGCCGACGTATCCGAGTACGTGAGTCGCAACGATGGCGGGACTGCGACGATGCTGCAAGCCTTGCACGACGTCGGATTTGCCGGCCGGATAGTTCTGGCTTCGAGCATGGTGGTCTATGGCGAGGGCCGCTACCGCTGCAGCTCCCACGGCATCGTTCGCCCGGGCCCGCGCCGCGAGAGGGATCTGGCGTCGGGACAATTTGAGCCACCCTGTCCGGATTGCGGCCATGCGCTCATTTCCGAGGCGGTGCCGGAAGATCATTGGCTCGACCCGCGCAACGTCTACGCGACTACAAAACTCGCCCAGGAGGGTTTGTGCAATGCGTACGCGCGTGAGCACAAGGGCAGTATCACCGTTTCGCTTCGCTACCACAACGTGTACGGCCCGCGAATGCCGCGCGACACTCCATACGCGGGCGTGGCAAGTATTTTTCGAAGCGCATACGAGCGCGGAGTGAGTCCGCTCATTTACGAGGACGGTGGGCAGCGACGCGACTTTGTGCATGTCTCCGATGTAGCTCACGCAAACATTCTCGCGCTCGGGGCACCCGAGCTGACTACCGATGTCTTCAATATCTGTTCGGGTCATCCAAAATCGATCCTGGACATGGCGCTCGCATTACAACCCGTCGGTGGTCCGGCCCCGCAGGTGGCTGGCGGATATCGGCTCGGCGATGTTCGCCATGTTTTTGCAAGTCCGAATCGGGCCACGAGCGCCCTCGGATTCACGGCGCGAGTAAAATTCGATGACGGTATGCGTGAATTTGAAAATAGCGAGTTGCGCACCATCGTTGGTCCCCGACCGAATGATCTGATCTGATCTGAGCATCGAATCACCATTTTGTAACTAATGCGGCCTGCAACACAATGGCGGTCACTGCCTGTAGGGCGATAACCGACGTGACGAGCCATCGGCGACCGAAAACCCATACGCCTGCGCTGGCAACAATCAGCCACGGGAAGTAAGGCAGCCAGATCCGTTCGACCTCGGCCTTTGTGTACTTGGAAAGATGCGATAGGAGCAGTGCGCCGCCAGCGGCTGCAACAATCCACCACAGTCTTCGGTTGCGCAAGGATGCAAGTCCGATAACGGTGGCAGGGCCGATCGCAATAATCGCGGCACCTATATTTCCGATTTTGAAGTAGTTCCAATCTCGAAACTGAGCCGATCCTTCGAGATACTCGCGCCTTGTGACATCGACGCCTTCGAACCACCAAAATCCGAATGCCCGGAATGCGAACAAAACTAAGAGACCGCCAATCAACCCTCCAATGCCTACCGCAATTGCTCCGGGTCTGCGGTGTGCGGCGGCGACTATCACGATTACGATCGGAATCACCAAGAAAATTGCACCGAGATACGTGAGAAAGAGCAGCCATCCAAGCAATACCCCGCTGACAAAACCAGAAAGCAGCGCACGAGGCGGGCGACGGCACGCCCCGTACGTCGCTAATAGAACTCCGACCGCTCCAATCATCGAGAACACGGCGTCCGCGGATGTGATCATCCAAATTGCCGACGGAGAGACGACGAGGAACGGCGCGACACGACGAGCCCACTCCTGCCCTACCCATAAATGAATAGTCCATATAACGGCAATTGCCACCACCCCGCAGGAAATTGCAGTGAGCACGATGAGCGGCAAAACCCCGCCGAGTCCGATTCCTTCCATTGTCTTGAGCATCAAGATGAATGCGGGCGGGTGCCCACGCACGTGGACGGAATAATCGTTGACTCGATCTACGAATGTGCGAACGAATTCGCCGGCTGGCGGAGCCGACGAGAGATTTGCCAGGTACTCGGTCGGATGTTTCGCCCCGTAGGTGAGCCCATCGACACCGTCGGTTAGGGCCAACAGCACGGCAAAAGATGAGGCGCCGCCGCCCGCTGCGGCCGCAACATAACGCATCCGAACTCGAGACCACCAATTTCTCTGGTGCGCCACGACGACCGCCGAGGCAAGTAGCCCGGCCAGAACCGTGCCCCAACCGAATCGCCAATGCCAACCATCGACGGAGCTTCGACCTACAAGCGGGGCCGCACCAAGTAATAATCCGGGTTGGCTTCGTTGCTCAGCACGTCCGTTTGTGACGCTCCACCAAACGATAAAGAGCGCGACTCCACAACCGATGAACACGGTGACTGGAGGTGAAACCAGCCGACGAAAAATTCGGCTCATTCGTTCGCGTCTGTTGACCTGTCGACGTGCATTATGAAAAGTGCGGCCGACAATGCAAAACCGGCCCAAACCGCAACATTCGATGCGGTTGCAACTCTTTGCACCGTGCCGTCGTCACGTAGATAGTCGAACGTCTGTTGAAAAAACACAATGATCGCAATCAGCGCGAAGCCGCCTGCACCTAACCACGCCAACTTCAAATTACGAGCGCCGAGGACGAGCAAGATCCCGAATGAGATCGGATTGTGCGCCGCTGGGAGTTGAAATTTCTTTGGTTCAATCCGCTTTGGGCGGTGCTCACGATCGCATTCCGGATATTGCTCGTCCTCGGCGCTCGTAA
>JBKJMC010000188.1:0-2954 GCA_046596615.1 Ilumatobacteraceae bacterium
CGCAAAATACCGGTGCGCAGATTTTCTGTGTTGCTCGCGTTGCTGCCTGTGACCGCGCTGATATTTGGATTTTTATTTCTACACCAGCAACCGTCGCTTATTGATCTGGGCGGCATCGCCCTCGTGCTGACCGGTGTAATTACGCAACAACGCGACACTCTGCCCGCGGCTATTACCGAATCGGCGTAACTACCGCTTCGGCGCAACTATCGAAGCCTGATTCGCTCGGGTAAGATGAATGCAAGCGGGCGAGGAGAAACACTTCAGCATGCGCGTACCCCCAACTATAAAGCGAGTTGTTGCAATATTGGCAACTGCGTTCGTGGCGACCACCGCGTTCGGTGGCGTCAGCGCGGTGCGCGCCGACGACGGTCAGATACCGGGCGCGATCGTGATCAATGGCCGTGGCTACGGTCACGGCCGCGGCTTAAGCCAATACGGTTCGTACGGCTGGGCAACTACGGCCGGCTGGTCTTGGCAACAGATTTTGGATTTTTATTACGGCGGCGCCACAGGCAACGTGCTCGGAGCGCTCCCAGACCCCGGCCAAGTGATGACCGTGTGGTTGAGCGCGATGAACGATTCTCAAACCGCGGTCGTCGCCGACGCCAACAACGCCGTGTTCCTGCAAGACCCGACGCCAGGCAGAGTCTGGACATCGCTGGTCGCGCGCGAGGTCGCCAACCGCGTCTACCGCGTGTGGGGTTCGGCCGAACGAAAGTGTCCCGCGGGCACTGACGACCCCGCAGCGGTTGGGTTCACGCTCATCGGCGACACGCCCGAGGTTGCATCGTTCACAACGACAGGCGGATCAGACAGCGCCGCCGCACCAACGGCCGTGATCGGGCTGTGCGAACCTCGCTCCAATTTGAAAAACAAAATTCGTTACTACCGCGGCGAGATTCGCGCGGTTAACAATTCGCGCAACGAGAACCGGACGATTAATGCTGTTGCCATCGAGAACTACCTGCGCGGTGTTGTACCGCGCGAGTCGCCCGCCGACTGGGGTAATGCCGCTGGCGGGGCGGGCATGAACGCGTTGCGCGCCCAGGCGGTTGCGGCGCGCAGCTATTCGGCCACCGAAAATCGCTATGCCGGTTTAGCGCGCACATGCGATTCGCAGGATTGCCAGGTTTACGGCGGCGCCGCGCTGCGCGAGTCGATTAATAGCGCGATCGTCACCTTAGAAAACCCGCTCACCGACCAGGCCATCGCCGAAACGGCGGGCGTGGCGATGATGGCGCCCACCGGCAAGCCTGTGCGCACCGAGTTCTCATCGAGCAACGGCGGCCGCACCGCTGGTGGCTCGTTCCCCGTCAACCTTGATGCGGGCGATCTGGCTTCGGATCCAATCAACTCACTCCTCGTCTGGACGCGCGTTTTTTCGGCCGCACAAGTTGTAGCCAAGTACCCGCAAATCGGCACGCTCACTTCTGTTGTGACAACGCACGACGGCCTCGGCGGAGACTGGAACGGTTACGCGGTGTCGGTGGCGATCACGGGCACGGCGGGGTCGGTAACTGTTAAGGGATGGGATTTCAAGACCGCGTTCGATTTGCCGGCACCGTGGTACGAGACCACCCCGATGTTTGGAGCCGCTTTCGACGCCGCGCCGGTCGGTGCGATGCTGTTCGTCGGTGACTCGGTTGGCGAAAGTATCGCCGCGGAGTTTTCGGCCATCGTCGGTCCCGCCTATTCGAGCATCAATTATCAGGCCCTCACGAATCGCTGCATGGTCGGACCAAGTTGCGTTGCGGCCGCGTCCGGAGCCCCGGACGCGCTCTCGATCATCAATGCGCTGACACCCGAACAGATCCCACGAATCGCCATCGTGCAGCTCGGATACAACGACGACCCCGCCACGTTTCAATCAGATGTCGATCAAGTCGTGTCCGCGTTTAACGCACGCAGCGTGCAGAGAATCGTCTTCATTAATCTCTCCGCTCGTCGATCCTCGCGAAATTACGCGATGTCGAATGCGGTACTTGGCTCTGCGGCCCAGACATATCCAAATGTTTCGGTGCTCGACTGGAATTCGGCCAGTAGCGCGCCAAACCAGTCGCGCTGGTTTCGCGACGACGTCCATCTCACCACTACTGGGCGCGCCGAGTTTGCGATATTTCTCCGCGCGCAGCTAGACGCGCTGCGCGCAGCAGGATTAATCACCAACGGCGTAGCCACCGTCGTGCCGCTCGGCGCACCGCTAGTGCAGGGCAACCGCGGCGACATCGTCAAGACGCTGCAGACGGCGGTTAACACATACTTGAAGTTGCCGAGAAGTAAGCGCATCAGGGTCGACGGGATCCTCGGCAAGGGCACCGTCACGCAAATCAAGGTGATCGAAACCGCCAACGCGTTGCCGGTCGACGGCATCGCCGACGAGACCGTGTTGGCCCTGCTCGGCATCGACATCAATGCCAACGTGCTCAAGAGCGGCACGCGCCACAGCACGGTCGCCACGGCGCAGACCGCTCTCGCCCGGGTGCTAAAGGTAAAAGTTAGGGTCGACGGTATCTATGGCACGGGCACGACGACGCTGGTAAAACGTTTTCAGAAGAGCGTCGGCCTAAAGGCCACCGGCGCCATCAATCGCACCACTTGGCTCGCCCTGCTCGCGGCGGCCGCCTAGCGCAAATTTAGCGGCGCGCCGGCAAATCGCGACTCCCACGCCTCGTCGCTAACCATCTGCGGGTAGGCGGCTCGGTACTCGCGGCGAAGGCGCTTGTACGAACGGCGGATCTCAAATATCGCGCCGATCACCTCCCTTAGCAAACTCAAGAATCGCTTCGTGTCACGCTCGACGACGTAACCCTCGGCGATGCGCTCGTGGCGATACAAGATCTTGTTGCGTAGCGTGGCCACTCCAACCGCGCGCGCATCGATCGGCGCGGTGCCGTAGCCGCCTCGGCGCAGTCGCGACGGCAAGATGTACCCCCCCAGGAGCGCCACCGCCA
>JBKJMC010000222.1:0-12335 GCA_046596615.1 Ilumatobacteraceae bacterium
GGGGAGGGCAGCGCCCGAAAGGACACGGTCAACGTCATGCCGATGTCGTCAGTCGAATTCGACATCGAAGCCGATAATCCTGGCCAGTGGATGCTGCACTGTCACAACACCTACCACCTCGTAACCGGGATGGCGACGGTATTGTCCTATCGAGCCTGAGTGTTCGCTTTACCGTCGCACTAAGCGACCCAAGGAGTTGAGATGACCGTCGTGTTGGTGGTGGATGACGAGATTCGCATACGCGAACTCGTTCGGCGCTATTTGGAACGCGAAGGGCATCAAGTGCTAACTGCTGGTAGCGGCGCAGAGGCGCTCGAAACCATCACGCGCACTGTGGTGGATTTAGTGGTGCTTGATTTACGACTTCCCGACATTTCTGGCGAGGAAGTTGCAAGAGAGATCCGTCGTCTTGGCGATGTGCCAATCTTGATGCTGACGGCGAAGGTGGGCGAGCGCGACCGCGTTCACGGCCTTGAAGTCGGTGCGGACGACTATGTGACCAAGCCATTTAGTCCTCGTGAACTCGTCCTTCGAGTTGGTGCAATTTTGCGCCGCGGTCGCAACCAGAGCGCACCAGAGTCGGCAAAGTCGTACGGCGACGGAACATTGGTAATCGACGAATCCGAGCACCATGTGAATGCGAATGGGCAACCGGTCGATCTGACTCCTACTGAGTGGGGTGTGCTGATTGCGCTCGCTGCGCAACCGGGTCGCGTATGTTCCCGCTACGAATTGATCAATCGAGTTCGCGGGTACGAGTTCGAGGGATACGAACGTACCGTTGATTCGCATGTGAAGAATCTCCGCCGCAAAATTGAATTCAACCCTGCTTACCCCTTGATCGTGCAGACTGTCAGCGGTGTCGGTTACCGCCTGGGGATTGACCGTGACCGCTGACCGACACGGCGTTAAGGTGCGCAGCCCGCTCGGGTTCCGTCTTGTCGCCGGATTCGTCGCCGTCGCGGTTGCCGCGGTGTTCGTATTGGCCGGGCTCACCATGTGGCGAACCAAGCACACCGTCGGTCAACTCGCGGGCGAACGTCAACAAGCTACCGCTACTGCGATTGCCCAGACTCTCGCGCTTGCCTATCGGCAAAACGACGGCTGGCAGAATGTCGACTCTCATCCAGCGATAATGCTTGCGGTTCAAGCAGGTGCCGGGCTCATCGTGCTCGACGCCAATGGTCAAGTTCTTGAACTACGAAGTTCAATGGGCGACATGCTCGACATCAAATCCACAGGTCATGGACCGCAACGTCGTGCCCCGATCATCATCGATGGGCAAACCGTCGGCACGGCCATCGTTATGTTCACAAGCAGCGAACTGGCACAGGCTGAGGTGCATGTACGAGATGCCCTGCGTGGCACGGTGCTTATCGGGGCTCTGTTTGCGGCGCTCGTCGCAGTGGCTGTTGCCATTCCACTTTCCCGCCGCATTGTTCGACCACTGCGACGTGTCACGGACGCCGCCAGTCGACTTGGCGACGGTGACTCAACCGCCCGAGTTGGCAACCACGACGCGCCTGGAGAAATTGGCATTCTCGCGGCGACCTTTGACGGCATGGCCGAACGACTCAACGCTAATGAGACTGCGCGACGGAACCTCACCGCCGACGTCGCCCACGAACTGCGTACTCCACTCACACTTTTGCAGGGGAATTGTGAAGAAGTAATCGATGGCATCGCCGAGCCAACTCTCGAACGATTCGTGCAGATGCACGACGATGTTCTTCGGCTCCGTCGACTCGTTGACGACCTTGGCACTCTCGCCGATGCCGATGCCGCGAGGACAGAGCCCGCCATCCGACTCGAACGCTGTGAGCTAGCAACTATTGCCGCCGATGTCGCGGACTCGATGAGTCCGATGATCGATGCACACCAACATCAACTGCGACGGCACCTCCACCCGGTTTCGGTCAATGGAGACCCCAATCGTCTCGGCCAAGTCATCACTAACCTGCTCGCTAACGCCATCAAGTTCACCGCGCCAGGTGGACACTTAGTCATCGATGTGCAGCCGAGTATTGATCAACGAAGCGCGATTCTGACGGTCGCCGACGACGGCCCTGGAATCGATGCCAAAGATCGTCCGCACGTTTTCGAACGTTTCTACCGATCTGATAACGCTCGCCTCACGGCGGGTAGCGGCATCGGACTCGCTGTTGCCAGTCAACTCGTCGTTGCGCATCACGGACACATCGAAATTGTCCCCACCATCACTGGTACCACCGTCGTAGTCACGCTTCCCGCGGTCTAGATCCTCCAGGCAATTCGGGCGTTTCGTTCCTGAAATAAATCTCTAACTACTTTGTATTTGTCTTGCTGTGCCAGTTCCAAGCACTGGTGATTATGCTCTGCAGATCGTGAGTCGCCTTCCATCCGAGAACCGAGCGAATCAAGGTTGCGTCGGCGTAACTTACGGCTGGGTCGCCGGCGCGGCGGCCGACAATTGTGTGCGGCACCTTGCGACCGCTGACCTGCTCTGTCATCGCGATCACGTCGAGCACCGAATTGCCGTTTCCGGTTCCGACGTTGCAGGCCATCGACGCCCCACCTTTCGCTAGATAATCGAGCGCCTTGATGTGGGCGAGGGCGAGGTCTTCGACATGAATGTAATCGCGCAGGCAGGTGCCGTCTTTAGTGGGGTAGTCGTTGCCGAATACCGAAAGGCTGCCGCTGAAACCGAGCACTGCTTTCATCGCGAGCGGTATCAGGTTCTGCGACATTGACCAGTCTTCGCCGATGCTGGCATCCGAACTCGCGCCAGCCGCGTTGAAATAGCGCAGGCTCACCGAACGCATGCCGATTGATTGGCACGAGAACAGAAACTTCTCGACGATCGCTTTTGTCTCGGCATAGACGCTCTCTGGTCGCAGCGCCGCGTCCTCGGCAATCGGTGTCTTGTCGGGGTTGCCGTACACGCCAGCCGACGATGAAAAGACAATGCGATCGACGCCATTGGCGAGCAGCGTGCGGACCATCGAGATTGAGTTGGCGACATTGTTGCTGTAATAGCGCAGAGGCTGCTGCATCGATTCGCCGACGGCCTTGTAGGCCGCGAAATGCAAGACTTCGGTCACTTCGTATTTGCGGCAAGTTTTCTCGATCGCGCGGCGGTCGGCAATGTCGGCGACAACGAGGGGCACGTCGGCGACGCGACTCTTGTCACCGTATTCGAGCGAATCGAGCACGACCACGTCGCGATTTTGGGCAATCAACTGTCGCACGGTGTGCGAGCCGATGTATCCGGCTCCACCTGTGACGAGAACAGTCATAGATTTAGCCTAATGACGCGGCTTGGCGACGGCTTTGCGCCGGGGTTTGTTGGGCTCGTGTTTCTTGGGCCGGTCTTGCTTGTCGACGTCGGCTAGTTTCTGCATCTTTTTAAACCCACGCACCTTTAATAAGGTCTCGGCCGAGGTGATGTCGGCGACCGTCCGAGGCTGGGAGTCGCTAAACGGGCCAGCGAATTTTTTCCACTCCTTCGGTCGCACTCCGATTCGCTTGCCGAGCAAGGCGACAAAAATCTGCGCCTTCTCTTCGCCGTAACCAGGTAACTCACGCAGCCGCGTAAAAAGTTCTTCGCCCTCGTCGACGCCGTTCCAAATGTTGGCGCCCTTTCCCTTGTACTTTTCGGCGATGATCGTACACAGTCCGTGAATTCGCCGAGCCATTGAGTCCGGAAATCTGTGTATCGCTGGCTTGACGCGGCAGACCGTCACGAAATTCTCAACATCCATCGCCGCGATCTTCTTGGCGTCGACATGACCGAGACGTTCGCGAATCGTGTAGGGACCCGTGAACGCCCACTCCATTAGCACCTGCTGATCGAGCAACATTCCAATCAGCAGCGCGGTACCGTCGCTGTTCAGCAGCGCGTCGGCTCGGGGGATGCCAGTGATGTAGAGGTCAGGCGCCGTAGTGCCACTCGTAGCTTTCATGGCATTCAGTATTGCTTACGCGTTGAGCGGATTAATGGTTTCTGGGTTTATCCCGTAATGCACAATGGCCTTTTGCACGGCGTCAGTGCTGATCGCGCCGGTCAGGCTTAGCTCGTGGAGCACGGTCAAGACGATGTGCCCGGCGTCGACCTCGAAGTGGTGGCGCAAGGCTTCACGGGTGTCGCTGCGCCCCATGCCGTCGGTGCCAAGTGGCGTGAACTTGCGGCGAGGTATAAACCGAGCAACTTGCTCTGGCACCATGCGCATGAAGTCTGTGACCGCGACGATTGGGCCGTTGCCGCCGTCGAGCAGACGAGTGACGAGAGCTTGGCGCGGCGAAGCGCCGGGGTGCAACCGATTCCAGCGCTCGACTTCGAGCGCCTCCTCGCGCACGGCCTTGTATGAGGTGGCAGACCACAAATCTGCGCCGACGTCGTAGCGCTCGAGTAACTCGGTAGCGGCCTGTTGGGCCGCGCCGTGAGCCGAGCCCGAAAACAAGATCGTCGCGCGGTGCTTGCCTCCCTGGGCTTCGCGCCATTTGTAAATCCCCTGCAATATCTCGGCATCGAGCGTCGCCGCGTCGCCCTGCGCTGGCATCAAATAATTTTCGTTGTAGAGAGCGATGTAATAAAAAATGTCTTCCGGTTTGTCGCCGTACATTTTGTTGATGCCCTGACGCACGATCGAAGCGACCTCGTAGGCGAACGACGGGTCGTACGCCTGGCAGGCTGGCACTGTGCTTGCGAGCAGCAAGCTGTGGCCATCTTGATGTTGTAAGCCTTCGCCCATCAGCGTGGTGCGCCCTGCGGTCGCGCCCAACAAGAAGCCGCGCGTGCGCGCATCTGCGGCCTGCCAGATCAAGTCGCCGACACGCTGAAATCCGAACATCGAATAGAACGTATAGAACGGCACCATCGGCACTCCGCGGGTGGCATAACTTGTTCCGGCGGCGATAAAACTGGCCATGCTTCCAGCCTCTGTGATGCCCTCTTCCAGAATCTGGCCCGACATAGATTCGGCGTAACTAAGCAACAGCGCGTGGTCGACGGGCTCGTACTTTTGCCCCAGCGGGGCATAAATCTTTAGTTCGCGAAATAGCGAGTCCATTCCGAAGGTGCGGGCCTCGTCGGGGATGATCGGCACGACGCGTTCGCCGAAAGACTTGTCGCGAGCGAGGTTACGCAAGAGTCTTGTGAAGCCCATCGTCGTGCTCACCGCTTGCTCGCCGCTGCCAAGCCTGAATTCACTAAACACGTCCGGACTCGGCAGCAGCAGTGGCTTGCGCGCTACTGTCGTGCGTTTTGGAATACTGCCGCCGAGTGAACGGCGCCGCTCCATCATGTACTGGTATTCGATGCTGTCAACGGGCGGTCTGTAGTACGGCGGGTTGTCGCCGCTGAGGGCGCTGTCTGGGATCTCGTCGTTGAGGTGCAAAGTGTCCCGTAACACACGCAATTGGGCGTCGCTCATTTTCTTGATTTGGTGCGTGGCGTTTCGACCCTCAATTTCATGGCCGAGCGTCCATCCCTTCACCGTCTTGCACAAAATCGCCGTTGGCCGACCCGAACCCGCATTCTCGGTGGCGGCACGAAACGCCGCGTACAACTTGTGGTTATCGTGCCCGCCGCGGGGCAGCGTTTGCAGTTCTGCATCCGTCAGTTGCGAGACCAGCTCGCGCAGCCGCGGGTCTGGCCCGAAAAAGTTTTCGCGAATGTAGTTGCCATCCTCGATGATGTAACGCTGAAACTCGCCATCCACCGTCGTATTCATCTTGTTGAGCAGCGCGCCTGACGTGTCGCGAGCAATTAGTTCGTCCCACTTCGAACCCCAGATAACCTTGATCACGTTCCATCCCGCACCGCGAAACACCGCTTCGAGTTCTTGGATGATCTTGCCGTTACCGCGCACCGGCCCGTCGAGACGCTGCAGGTTGCAGTTGACGACAAAAGTCAGGTTGTCGAGTTGTTCGCGCGCCGCAAGCGAAATCGAGCCGAGCGTTTCTGGCTCATCGCATTCGCCGTCGCCCAGAAAGGCCCACACGCGACTTTTCGAAGTGTCATCCAATTGGCGATTCTGCAAATAGCGATTGAAGCGTGCGTGGTAAAGAGCGGTCAGCGGGCCGAGGCCCATCGAGACGGTCGGAAACTCCCAAAACTCGGGCATTAATCGAGGATGTGGGTAACTCGAGAGCCCGCGTCCGTCGCGGCCGATCTCGCGGCGGAAGTGATCGAGGTCGTCCTCTTCCAAGCGTCGTTCGATAAAAGCGCGCGCATAAATGCCTGGCGCGGCGTGACCCTGAAAGTAAACGTGATCGCCCGGGGTTCCGGAATCCTTGCCGCGAAAGAAGTGATTGAAGCCAACTTCGTACAGACTTGCCGACGAAGCAAAGGTTGAGAGGTGACCGCCGATGCCCTCGGCGTTGGCGTTAGCGCGCACCACCATCACGGCCGCATTCCAGCGAATGTAGGCCCGAATGCGCCGCTCGATGTGTTCGTCGCCGGGAAACCACGGCTCTTGTTCGCGAGGGATGCTGTTGACATACGGAGTCGAAACTGTGGCGGGGAAACTGACTTGGCTCTCTCGAGCCCGCTCGAGCAAACGCGACAGTAAATACCTGGCGCGGGTCTTACCACCGACGTCGACGACACCATCTAGCGAATCGAGCCACTCCTGAGTTTCAACTGGGTCGGTGTCTGGCAGCTGATGCATCGAGCCGTCAAAGATCATGTGTTCATTCTCGCAGACTTACCAGTGGGTACGCGCTCGGGGTGCCCAGATGAGCAAGTATCTAGGCGTGACAAACGAGATGTTTCCCGACGAAGTTGTCGATTTGGCGGCACCGGCAGCGGCGCCGCGCCTGATTATCTACACCGACGGCGCGTGTTCGGGCAATCCCGGCCCGGGCGGGTGGGCATGGGCCATTGCGCCCACCGGCGACATTTGTGAAACTGGCGGCGAACCGCACACGACAAATCAACGAATGGAAGTTGCTGCGGCGATGAACGCGCTACTCGCGCATGTCGGTGAGCGTGGGCCGATTGAGATCAGGAGCGACTCGACCTATGTCGTGCATTGTTTTCGTGATCAGTGGTGGAAGGGATGGATTAAGCGCGGTTGGAAAAATACCGCGCGCCAACCAGTTGCCAACCGCGATCTGTGGGAGCCGTTCATTGAGTTGGTGAACGCGCGCGGAGACGTGACGTTTACTTGGGTCAAGGCCCACAATGGCGAACCGATGAATGAATTGGTCGATGCGCTGGCGGTTGCGGCGTCCCTCGGGTTCGCCTGACGGCACGTAACGCAATAGTCTCTAACGCTATGGACATCAATGGAGCAAGCGCAATCGTCACAGGCGGAGCATCTGGTATCGGGGCCGCGTCGGCGCGAATGCTGGCCAAACTCGGAGCCAAGGTCGTGGTTGCCGACCTGCAGGAGGAAAAGGGTCAGGCGCTCGCCAAAGAAATCGGTGGGGCATTCTGCAAGGTCGATGTAACCGTCACGCAGGACATCATCAACGCTGCCGAGATGGCAAAGTCGATGGGGCCTGTTCGCGTGCTCGTCAACTCTGCTGGCATCGGCTGGGCGCAACGCACCGTCGGCAAGGACGGCTCGTACGATTCGGCGGCCAACCTCGACGCCTTTAAAAAAGTAATTGCGATCAACCTCGTCGGTTCGTTCGACTGCATTCGCATCGTCGGCACCGCGATGAGCCACAGCGAGCCTCTAGCTAACGGCGAGCGCGGAGCGATTGTCAACATCGCGTCTGTCGCCGCGTTCGACGGGCAAATCGGCCAAGCCTCGTATTCGGCCTCGAAGGGCGGGGTCGTTGGCATGACGCTGCCGATCGCCCGCGATCTTGCGGCCATCGGAGTGCGCATCAACACGGTTGCCCCCGGTCTCATCGACACGCCGATCTACGGCGAGGGTGACCGTAGCGAAGAATTCAAGAACAATCTGCAAAAGGGCGTGCTCTTCCCGCAGCGCCTCGGTTACCCGGAAGAACTTGCCTCGATGGTGATGGAGTGCATCACCAACAGTTACATGAATGCCGAGTCGATTCGCGTCGACGGCGGCATCCGCATGCAACCCAAGTGACGTTCTAAGTCGGGGCGTGGCAGTGACCCACGTTCTGCATCAACATCCGTTCACGCCGTACGACCGCTTACCGACTGTCGACGTCTCATCTTTTAGGGCGATGCCGATCATGGACGAGATGATGCCCGTGGCGATGGCCGACGAGTTTCGTCACCGCGTCGGCACGAAGCCGCTGGACGTTGCCAATTGGCTGCCGAGCGACTCAGAGACTGCGCCGACGATTGAGATGAAGCGCGAGTTGCTCGCGAGTCGGCGCGATGAGGTCGTGTCTCTATTTGAAGGTGGCGAGGCCGCGGCCCAAGAGGCGGCAGAACTGGTCGCGCAGTTCGCTGGGGTGGCGCTGCGGTCAACCGGCATCGACGCGCTTGTCGAGGCTTCGCTGCTAGTGGCCGACGATCTGACAGTTGTTGAACCGCGCGTCGGCGCCGACTTGGCGGAGCGGATGCTGTGCGTGGCGGGAGTCGTTTGCGCGCCGAGCCGTTGGAAGTTGGCGAGCAAGACGGGCCAGGACATGATGGGGGTGCATCAGCCTGTAGCGCGATATTCGAGCGACATCGGAAGCGCGGTCGACACGCGCATGGCGCATATCACCGTCGATCGACCAGTGTGGCGCTCAAACTGGACAATCGAAGATCACCCCGCGTTGTTTCAACCCATCGGGCCGAAGGCGCCGCTCGTGGCGGACCCGGCGCTGCTTTGGGTGCGCATGGAGCGCCAGACCTTGCGCCGCCTGCCTAAGTGCGACGGCATCTTGTTCACGATTCGCGGCTTTCAGCAACCGATCACCGACTACGTTGCTCGCGGCGCCGAGCAAGCCAAGATTCTGCATTCGCTGATCGCGCGTTTACCCGATGATGTGGCCCGCTACAAATCTGTTTTGGATTACCGCGAATTACTGTTGCCATGGCTCGCGCGGTACTTCTAATTTTACGTCGTGTAGTCGGCGTTGATGCGAACGTAGCCATTGGTAAGGTCGCAACCCCACACCGTGGCACTATGGCTGCCTGTCGCGAGGCTGACGTGAATGCGCACGTCGGCGCCGCGCATGTAACTACTCAACGCTGCGAGCCCAGCGTCGTCGACGCGAGTGGGGTAGACCTCCTGCGCGCCAAAGCGAATCACAACGTTTTGTTGCTGTATATCTATGTACTGGCTGCACTTGCCGACAGCCATCGCCACCCGACCCCAGTTCGGGTCTGCGCCGTGTACCGCGGTTTTTACTAGCGGCGAGTTGACAATCGCCTTGGCGACAGTCTTGGCTTGGCCGTAATCGCGCGCGGTGTCTACATGTACTTCAATAAGTTTTTCCGCACCTTCACCATCTCTTGCAACTTGTTTTGTGAGGGAGAGCGCCACTTCGTGCAGTGCTAAATCAAAGGCTCTCAGATCTACGGCGCCCGCAACTCCACTAGCCAAGATGATTGCAGTGTCGCTCGTGGAGGTATCAGTATCCACCGAGACGCAGTTGAATGTACGGTCGATGACCGAGCGAAAGATGCGATCGAGATCGACGGAAGATACATCGGCATCGGTAAATATGAGCGTGATTAGCGTGGCCATGTTTGGTTCGATCATGCCCACGCCCTTGGCGACTCCCACAACCCGCGCGCCCGAACCGGAGACGGTGGCGCTGGCGATCTTGGCGACGGTGTCGGTGGTCATGATTGCCCTGGCGACGTCGTCGGCAAGTTCGGTGTTTGGTATTGCGTCGAAGAGCGCCAACCCGGCCCGCACGTTGGCCATTGGGTATTGACGACCGATGACGCCAGTTGAGGCGATCAGCAGATCTTTCTGGTCGCACGACAGGGCGGCGGCGACTCCAGCAATAATTTCGCGCGCGTTTGACATGCCCTCTTCGCCCGTAGCAACGTTGGCGTTTTTAGAAATCACTACGACGCCACGCGCGGAGTGATTTGCCAAGTGCCCGCGGCTAATGACGATGCTGGGCCCGGCAAAGCGGCTCTGAGTAAATACACCGGCAGCAGCGCAGACCTTATCCGCAACTACAACGGTGAAGTCGTCGGTCGAGTCTTTGATGCCGACATTGGCGACGCGGGCGCTAAACCCGAGCGGAAGTCGTGTGCTCATTTATCTGCGAAGTGCGCGGCAAGTTTGTCGAGAGTCTTGACCATCGACTTTTCGTTTCTGGTTGGGAACATTGCGAGTCTTAGCATCAGCACAGACCTCGAGTTTGTGTAATCGAACTGCTCGGTCACTCTCGTTCCGCCCGCGACCGGCTCGAGAACGTAGCGCCAGATGTGGCCGCCCATGTGGCGCCACGAGATCTGCTTGCCCTCGACGAACTCGATGACCTCGTTGGTGATCTTGTAGGGCACGCCAACCTTCATCTGCATGCCAAATTCGGCGCCGATACTCAGCCTCTCTGGCGCCCCTGCCTGCGTGTCACGAACTGATCCGGATCCGTCGATCAAACGGTGGTTGCGGGGGTCTGCAAGAAAGTCAAAAATCACTTCTGGGGAAGCTGCCACGAAACGCTCGACGCTGACGACCAAATTTTTTGTCATAGGTTAAATCTAGAGCAGCGATGCCGCAACCGCTTCAGCACATCGGCGACCAGAGAACATGGCGCCCTGAATTGAACCCGTGTCGCGGTGGTCTCCGCACACAAATCGGCCACCGCCAAGCGAGACGGTTTGCTTGGGGTTAAACGGGGGCCGTTGCTCGGGCCCACCGTGCGAAATTCTGAAAGTGCGCAGATGTTGCCACTCGTCGACCTGTACTCCCCACCACGAGCGAAGTTGCGTTCGCGCCAGTTGTTGCAAATCGCCTTCAATTACCCCAGGCATAGCCGCGACGATCAAGTGCTTGCCGCGTGGCGCATATTGTGGCACGACGTTGCTGAGCACCGCGACGTTGAGCACGGGGCCGCGGCCCGTACCGTCGAGCACGACGAGTTTGTCGTCGATCGGCGCTCGATCGGCCGAGAAATAGACCGCTCCTGCGGTCCGAGATCCAATCTTTTCAAGGCCAAGCAAGCCACTGGCGGGGGGGCTCTCGGTGGCGACGACAATTGCCCGAGAATCGATGCGCGCGCCGCTAGCGGTGATCGCCGACGTGCCTTCAATTTTGCCCACGGGTTGATTTAGAAAAACAGTTCCTGCTTCTAGCCGCGCCGCGAGCTGCTCGGGCAGCGCACTCATGCCCGAAGTCGGTAGCGCGCTGTCGCCCTGTGAGAGCGAGCGAAAGATCACGTCAAACATGCGCCTCGACGTCGCCAAGTTTGGGTCAAGTTGCACGCCGCCAAAGAGCGGGCGAAAGAAACGATCAATCACTTTGTTCGAGAAGCCATGGTCGCGCAGCGCATCAATTGTTGAGATATCTTTGCCTCGCAGCAGCGCGGGCGCGTTCGTGCGCATCACGCGCTGGCGCAACAGCCCGATGCGCGCCTTGTCGAGCACCGAACCGATCGGCGCGAGTGCGGTCGAGAGCAGGCTCCGCGGCATGCGAAACGGGTCGGCGACAACGGTTCCCTTGCCGTTAAGCCACACCAGGGCACCGGGATCAAATGCGTGCAGATCGAGGGCGACCATGTCTACTTGCTTGGCGAGTTCTGGATAAGCGGTTAGCAGAACCTGAAAACCGCGGTCGATTGTGAACCCATCGACGATTTCTGTGCGCACCCGGCCTCCGACGGCGTCCTGCGCTTCGAGAACGACCACGGTCAACCCGCGTCGCTGAATTTCGTAGGCTGCAACCAATCCGGCCAGTCCCGCGCCGACGATGATGACGTCGACCGAATTCGGCAATTCGGCCGAATCTGTCATCGTCACTTATTGAGTAGAGCGCGCAGCGCCTCTTCGAGGTTGGTGTGCGCGAATTTGAAACCGCTGGCAGATAGTGCCCGTGGCAACACGCGCTGGCCGGTGAAGAGAAGCGCGTCGGCGAGTTCGCCGCCTAACAGCAACTTCGGGCCAAATGATGGGATCGGCAATAGCGCGGGGCGGTGCAGAACCTTGGCCAGCGTTTTCGTGAACTCCAGATTGGTGACGGGGTTCGGCGCGGTGAGATTGACTGGGCCAGACACGTCGGCGGTCAGTAAGTATTCGATAGCGCGAATTTCGTCGTCGAGCGAGATCCAACTTTGCCACTGATGGCCCGGGCCCAACTTACCGCCCGCACCGATCTTGAACAGCGGTAGTTGCTTCTTGAGCGCACCTCCGCGCGGGGTGAGCACGATCCCGGTACGCAGAAGTACTGTGCGTATGCCAGCGCCTTCTGCTGACACGGCGGCCGCTTCCCATTTCGTGCAAACATCGGGGAGAAACGATGTTCCAATCC
>JBKJMC010000263.1:0-5418 GCA_046596615.1 Ilumatobacteraceae bacterium
TTGCGAAACGTCGAAGACTCTGACTGATAGCCGAGTTGTTCGAGCGCGTCGGCTTGCAAGCTGCGCGCGGCCTCATTGCCTGGGTCTGCAAAAACTAAATGATTCACGAGTTCGGCAACCCAGCGATAGTCGCCTTCGTCGAATGCCGCTCGCGCCGACTGCAGCAACGCCGTTGCCCCGCCCGCCAGCGCAACATACCGCGCCCCGACCTCTGTTGGCGGCAGGCGGTACAGGTTGGCGGGGTTGCCGTCGTACCAGCTCAGGTAGCGCTGATACACAGCCTTGACGTTGTGCACCAGATCGCCGTAGAAACCACGAGTGTGTTCTTGGGCCAGAAACTCATCTGGTAGCCGCAGGTGCTCGGCGATCTCGAGCGCGGTCATGCCGTGATTTGCGAAGCGCATCGTTTGGTCGTGCATCCAGCGGTACAAGTCGCGCTGCAAAATTAGAAACTCGTGCACGTCATCTAGACCCCATCTCGGCCAGTTGTGCGAGGTGAACAAAATCTTGGTCTTGGCACCGAACATCTCGATGCTCTCGTTGATGTACTTCGACCAGTTAAGGGCGTTGCGCACCTGCGCGCCACGAATCGGCACGAGGTTGTGCATCGTGTGTGAGCAATTCTCGGCCATGCACAACCACCCGAAATCGGGGAAGAAGAAGTTCATCTCTGCCGGCGCTTCTGTCTCGGGCGTGAGTTGAAAAACCACGCGCACGCCGTCGACGACGAGTTCTTCGCCAGTGAAGGTGACGTCTTCGGTCGGAGCGAGCAGTCCGGGTGCGCCCATCGGCACCGAGTTGCCAAGGCCACAGTCGACGTGACCGCTCGGGCCGGCCGGCAACAACGGGCCAAATTGATACGTCGCCCTCCTGCCCATCGCTGGCCCGGCAATGACATTTTCGGCGATCGCCTCATGCAAGAAGCCGACCGGCGCAATTATCCGACACCTGCCGGCGTCGACATCTTCTTTCGTCGTCACGCCGAGCACGCCGCCGAAGTGATCGGCATGCGAGTGCGTGTAAATTACTGCGGCGACGGGGCGCTCTTCGATGTGCTTCGTGATCAGAGCCAGCGAGGCCCGAGCGGTCTCGGCGGTCGTCAGCGGATCGATCACCACCCAACCAGTCGCGCCTTTGATGAAAGTAATGTTCGAGATGTCGTAACCACGGACCTGCCACGCACCGGCCGCGACTTCGAACAATCCGTGATGGGCATTTAGGGTCGCGTGGCGCCACAGATGCGGGTTGACTGTGTCCGGCGTGTCGCGACCGTCGCGCAAAAACTCGTACGCCTCATAATCGACAACCTTGCGGCCCCTGCCGTCGACGATTGGCCCATCTTGGCGCGACGCGATAAATCCGCGGCGCACACGCTCGAGATCTTTGGGATCGAAAGTTCGAGCGGAGACCGATTCTGCGTTCAGCTCCCGGGTTTGGGGCGATGCCGGCTTGGCGACTTCGTTGGCCATCAGCGCTTCAGCATTCGACCGGTTCGAGCACGCCAGTCTGCACATCGTAAATTGCGCCACCGACGATTAGTTCGCGAGGCAAGTATTCAAAGGAGCGGATGCTGGCCACGTCGGCGGCGAGTGCCGCACGCTGATCATCCACGGTGCGAAACTCGAGTTTGCGCGTGTCGACGCCATGCTCGCGTTCAATCTCGGCGTGAATCGCGGCCTCGTTTTGGAGCGCCATTCGGCAATCTGTGTGTGGCATCACCAAAACCCGCGTGACGCCGAGTAGGTATGCGCCGAGCACGAGCGTGCGCAAGACGTCGTCGGTTACGCGCGCGCCGGCGTTGCGCAAAATCTTGACATCACCGATCTCCATTCCCAATAGCGCCAGAGGCGTAATTCGTGAATCCATGCACGTGACCACCGCCAGGCCGCGCTTGGCGACGCCCGTCAGTTGCGAGCCCGCGAACCGCTCGACAAAGCCTCTATTTGCAGCGACGACGTCGGCGAAGGCGTCGTGCGGAAACATCGCCTATTTTCTATCAGTTTTGACCCACTTAGGCGATTGCCTCGTTGCGGGCCCATGCGATCGCTTCGAGAGCCTCGGCATCAATTGGCTCCAGAAATCGCAAAGGGCCGCCGGTTACCCGACGGCCCTTTGACTTAAATTCCTTTGTGGTTAACAGTTAAGCCCTGAAACCCCTGTTGACCATTGAGACTACTGCATCCTTTACTGGAACCATTCCGTAGACGATCGCGCCGTTGGCTACGATAATCATCCAGTCGTCGGTAATTCCGCCGATCCAGCCGGCGATCGGGTTGATGTCTAACACCCACATCATTCCGATGCTGACGAGAAGGCCCCAATGTGCTCCGACTACTGGAATTTTGTGGATCATGGCCGATAGGCCAACCGTGCCCAGAACCGAGTTGACGACGGCGATAACCGAGCCAAGCAGAACTGCCAGTAGTAATAGTGCGCCAAGTGTGTACATGATTTTTCTCCTCATTTCCGCGGGTATTTCCCGCTATTTCGAACATAGGACCAGCAAGATTAAATGTGGTGGATGTCACACAAAAGCGCGTAACTGCGCGGTTTGGCGGGTTTTAGGCCGAAACTCCAGTATTACGGTTGGATAACAACTGGCGCCGCACCCCCAGAACGGCAAGCGAACCAAGGCTGACGGCGATTACGGCGATAGCCCCGTACACGAATTTTGGCGCGCGATGCAGCGTCGCCACCAAATAAATATCTGGTGCAATGAACGTTGCCGCCGCCAGCACGCCCCATTTGATTGCCTCTTCGCCGTCGTGGCGCACGGCGCTGCGCACGAGCCGCGACGTTGCCACCCCGTATGGCCACGACGACCCGACATCGATGAAGAAATAGATCAGCGGGTTGACGCCGTACCTGGCCAGCATTTTCCACACCGCCAGCGACCGGCCGACGCCATACAAGACGACCACGACGACCCACGCAATCTCCAGCCGGCTCGCGCGTTTGGTCACAACTACTGCCGCCACATCGATTTTCGTCACTTCGCGATCCTACGGCTCAGCACTGCGCTAGGTTGACTTGTCTCAATGGCGGAATTTTGCGCCGAGACCACTACAGCAATGATTCCATCCTCCTCCCCGCCCGCCGGCAACCAAGTGTCGACCAGTACTCGAGAGCGCCGTACCGGAGCGGCAATCCACGTACTCACAGCCAGCGGGGCCGTTGCAGGTTTTGCTGCGCTGCAGGCCGCAATCCGTGGCGACATCCGCGCCGCACTGCTGTGGCTGATCGTGTGCCAGGTACTTGACGGCCTCGACGGTCCGATCGCCCGTAGGTTCGAAGTTTCGACACACGCACCGAATGTTGACGGTCATATCTTGGATCTGATCGTCGACTACGTCACCTGTGTAATCGTGCCGGTTGAGCTTATTTTTCGCCTCGACCTGCTGCCACGTGACTGGATACTGGCGCTCAGCGCCGCGATTATCCTCACATCAGCGTTGTGGTTTTCGCGCACCGACCAAGAGACTCCAGATGCCTGGTTTAACGGATTCCCTGCAGCGTGGAACATCGTGATTCCGTCTTTCATCATTCTCGATACAGGCAAAAATTGGGCAACCGCTATCACAATTGTTCTTTGCGCGGCTCAACTCACGAGCATCAAGATTCCGCACATGACAAAGGTGCGCGCGATCAGGAAGTTGACCCTGACGATAGTCGTGGTCTACCTAGCCGACCTGACCTGGCTGTCGGCGATTTACCCGGAGCGTCCGCGCTGGGCATTGGCAATTCTGTTGCTGGGTCCGATCTACATTGCCGCGATCTCGATCTGGCGCACGTGGTTCTCGCACCGAGAAATATTTGGGTATCGGATCACTAATTAATTATTGAAGCTAACAATCAAACTAAATTCTTTAGCGGATCGCGGCAACCGCGCCCTGCCCGACGGTAAAAATATCGCCCGCGTTTAGTACCGCGTCGAGCACGTCCAGTTCGATACCGTCGCCGCTTTTGTTGAGTAACAGCGCTGGACCGCCGATCGCCACGATTGCATCGTCGTGCTCGCTCACCTCGCCAAGTCGAAGTATGCGCAGGTGCACGGGCGCCTCGCCGTGCGGCACCATTAAGTTGAGCGCCTTCGCCGAGCCGTCGAGAAGCGAGCAATAGACATTTGCCGCGCCATCAAACACCGTGATTGATTCTGGATCGCATCGGTGGGTCTCGCCGTCGATCATTAAAATCACTCCGTTACCTTGGGCCACGCAAAATTCGCGGGTGACGCCGGCAAACACAGAGAATTGCACGTCGGTCGTCAGGTCGGCTGTCGACAAGCGCCAGCCGGTTTCTGCTGCGATCTCGTATTGCACCCCAAGTCCATTGCGCCACGGCACGCCCGAGCGCTGGCTGGCTCTTTGCACGATCACGGACAGTAGCGACTGCCCTTTTCGCGGTACACCTGAACCAAGGCCAGTTGCTTGTCGGTGATGCCGATCGCCGTAGTCAGATCGAGCCCGCAAATCACGGTATTCGTGAGATTGGCATTTGTGAAGTTAGCCCCGCTCACAACAGCCGCGGTGAGATTCGCGCTGGTGAGGTTGGCGCCAGTCAAGTCTGCTCCCGACAGGTTGACCCGAATCATCACGGCCTGCCGAAGGTTGGCGCGCACGAGCAGCGCTGCCGACATGTCGGCGACGCTGAAATCGACAAACTCGAGTTTCAGGTTTGAGAAATTGAACCCGGCCAAGTTGGCAAACTGGCACTGCAGAACCTTGATGCACAAGTAGTCGCGCGAGGGCACGGTCGTAGCGGGCGCAGTCGTAGCTGGCGCAGTCGTAGCGGGCACGGTCGTAGCGGGCACGGTTGCCGCAGGCGCAGTCGTCTCGGGCGCAGTCGTCTCGGGAACCGCCGCATCTGGCGTGGCCGTCGAATCGGTCGTCGCGACCGAAGTAGACCCCGACGAATCGGGAGTATTCACGGCGCAGGCTGTGATCGAAATGCTCGCCAGCATCAACACGACTACTAGGCGTTTCATAGATTGATTCTAGGCGCTGAGCAGTCGCGGTATCTTGATATGTCTGATGACGACAGCACAGCAATGGTCAACGCCCGACATGGTTTCGCAATTGGAACATGTGCTTGTGCGCACGCCGACGACAATTGGAAATTTCGTCGAAGATGGTCAATGGCGCCAGCCGGATTTGGCGGCGCTATTAACCGAGCACGCAAAGTTCGCGCAATTGCTCACGAGCCTCGGCTGCAATGTGCACATAGCGGCACCACTCAATGGTCTCGTCGACTCGGTGTACATGCACGACCCGATGATCATGACGCCGCACGGCGCCATCTTGTTACGAATGGCCAAGCCGATTCGCGGCCCCGAACCACAACATTTTGGCGACGATCTCGTTCGCCTCGGCGTGCCAATCCTTGGCACCATGACGGCTCCCGCGTACGCAGACGGCGGCG
>JBKJMC010000033.1:0-2904 GCA_046596615.1 Ilumatobacteraceae bacterium
CCGGTAACCCAGGCCGTGATCACGGTGCCGGCATACTTCGACGACGCGCAACGCACTGCCACAAAAGAAGCCGGCCAGATCGCCGGTCTAGAAGTTTTGCGAATCATCAACGAGCCAACTGCGGCGGCACTCGCCTACGGACTTGATAAGGGCAGCGACGACGAGACGATTCTCGTGTTCGACCTCGGCGGCGGCACCTTCGACGTCAGCGTTCTCGAAATTGGCGATGGCGTGTTTGAAGTTAAGAGCACTCACGGCGACACTCATCTCGGTGGCGATGACTGGGATCAACGGATTATCGACTGGTTGGTGCAGCAATTCAAAGCCGCGCACGGCGTCGACCTCGCCGCCGACCGCATGGCCACTCAACGGCTCAAAGAGGCAGCCGAGAAAGCCAAGATCGAGTTGTCGCAAAATCAACAGACACAGATCAACCTGCCGTTCATTACGGCGACGGCCGCTGGACCATTACATCTCGACGAGTCGCTGAGCCGCGCCAAGTTTCAAGAGATGACCGCTGACCTGATCGAGCGTTGCCGCAAGCCGTTCGAGCAGGCTATTACCGATGCCGGTTTGTCGAAAGGTCAACTCAGCCACGTAATTTTGGTGGGCGGATCGACCCGCATGCCGGCAGTGCAAGAGCTGGTGCAGAACTTTACGGGCAAAGAGCCGAACCGTTCAGTTAATCCCGACGAGGTAGTAGCCGTCGGCGCAGCCGTACAGGCAGGTGTTCTACGCGGAGATGTTAAAGATGTTTTGTTGCTTGACGTAACACCGTTGTCTCTGGGTATCGAGACCAAGGGCGGAGTCATGACGAAACTGATCGAGCGCAACACGACAATCCCAACGCGGCGCACGGAGGTGTTCACCACAGCCGACGATATGCAACCATCGGTTGAGATCCATGTCTTGCAAGGCGAGCGCGAGATGGCCAATTACAACAAGACGCTCGGCAAGTTTCAACTCGTTGACCTGCCGCCAGCACCGCGCGGAGTGCCGCAGATCGAAGTTACATTCGACATCGACGCCAACGGAATCGTTCATGTTTCCGCTAAAGACCGCGCCACGTCTAAAGAGCAGTCGATGACAATCTCTGGTCAGTCATCGCTCTCCAAGGACGACATTAACGCGATGGTCAAAGACGCCGAGGCGCACGCCGAGGAGGACCGTCAACGTCGCGAAGAGGCCGAGGTACGGAACAACGCCGACTCGCTCGTTTACCAAACCGAAAAGGTCTTGCGCGAACAGGGCGAGAAGGTCACCGCTGAAGAGCGCGCCGCAGTAGACGGGCCACTAGCCGAACTACGTAGCGCGTTGCAGGGTTCAGACACCGAAGCGATTAAGTCTGCAACCGAAAAGCTGGCGACCGCAAGCCAGGCGTTCAGCCAGAAGTTGTACGAGACCGCCGCCCGCGACGGTAACGCCGCCGGCACTTCGGCTACTGGTCAGGGTGAACCGGCAAACGATGCCGACATCGTCGACGCAGAAATAGTCGATGAGAAATAATTCGGCATAGTGAGCTGGAGCAGCATCGTCATGAACGAACAACATGTAAACCCAGAGTCACACGAATCAAACACGGCGGCGCAATTGGATGCCACTTTCGTTGCCGAAATAGTCGACCTCGAGACAGCACTCAATGAGTTGAGCATCGAAGAAGTTGCTAAGGAGCGAGACGAGTTCAAGGACATCGCGCTTCGCGTTCAGGCCGACTTCGAAAATTATCGTAAGCGTGTCTCGGCGCAAGTAACCGACGAGGTTGATCGTGCCAGCGGCAAGATTGTCGATTCTCTGCTCGGCGTTCTCGACGCGTGCGAGGCCGCAATCGGCCACGGCATCGACGGCGTCGAACCCGTCTGGTCGGCACTACTTGGCGCTCTGCAAAAGCAGGGCCTCGAAATTCTCGATCTTCATGGCAAAGAATTTGATCCGTCTGTCGCAGAGGCGGTATTACACGAAGAAGGCAATGGCGCCCAACCGACGGTCACAGAAGTCTTACGAACCGGTTATCGCTGGAAGGGTCGCGTTTTGCGTGCGGCGATGGTGAAGGTCCAAGGTTAGGGATTACAAGGTTGAGGATTCAGAGCTAAGGGGCAATTATGCAGCGCGAGTGGTTTGAGAAGGACTACTACGTGATGCTCGGCGTTACCCAGCGTTCGACCGATAAGGAAATCACCAAGGCTTATCGCAAACTTGCCCGCCAGTTTCACCCCGACGCCAACCCAAACAATGCTTCGGCAGAAGAGAAGTTCAAGGAAATTGCGGCTGCTTACGATGTTTTGGGCGACGAGGCCAAGCGCAAGGAATACGACGAAGTTCGGCGCCTCGGACCGAGCGCCTACGGCGCACCGGGCGGCGGCCGCGGCGGCGACCCGAGTTCGTTTCGTTTCGACACGGGCAACATGCCCGACGGTGGCATCAGCGATTTGTTGGGACAGATGTTCGGCGGCCGCGGCCGCGGTGGGCAAAGTCGCCAGAATGGCCCGCAACGCGGCGCCGACCTTGAGGCCTCACTGGCAATTGGGTTTGCCGACGCCGTAAACGGGCTGACGACAATGCTTCATCTCACCTCCGAAGCGCAGTGCTCGACATGTTCGGGTAGCGGCGCCCGCGTTGGCACATCTGCGCAGCGTTGTCCGCAGTGCAAAGGCCGCGGCGTTGTCGACGACAACCAGGGTATGTTCGCATTTCCAAAACCGTGTCCGCGCTGCAACGGCCGCGGCAACATTATTGAGCATCCGTGCAGCACGTGCCGCGGTACGGGTGTCGAGATGCGCCCGCGCGACGTAAACGTGCGGATTCCGTCTGGCGTCAGCGACGGTCAGCGCATTCGCCTCAAGGGCCGTGGCGCACCAGGCCGAAACGGTGGCCCGCACGGCGACCTCTTTGTGATCTGCCAAGTTG
>JBKJMC010000136.1:0-9703 GCA_046596615.1 Ilumatobacteraceae bacterium
CCTGCTGCCGCGTGAGCCGTACGAGGCGACGGGCCGCTGGACCGACTACGGGCCGAACCTGTTTCGCCTGCAAGACCGTCGCGGTGTCGACTATCTGCTAGGGCCGACGCACGAAGAAATGTTCACGCTGCTAGTCAAAGACCTATACAGCAGTTACAAAGATTTGCCGCTGTGGCTATACCAAATTCAAAGCAAGTTTCGCGACGAGGCCAGGCCTCGAGGCGGCCTGCTGCGCGGTCGCGAATTTGTAATGAAAGATTCGTACAGTTTCGACATTGACGACGAGGGGCTGCAGCGCAGTTACGAAGCACACCGTAACGCCTACATCAAGACCTTCGATCGCCTCGGCCTGCCGTACGTGATTGTCTCGGCGATGTCGGGGGCAATGGGCGGATCTAAGTCCGAGGAATTTCTGTTTCCGTGCGAGATCGGCGAAGACACGTTCGTGCAATGCAGTGCCTGCGATTATTCGGCCAACACAGAGGCGGTGCGCATCGGCGTGCCAATTACCGACATCTCGGCGACCCACGATGCGGCAAATGTCTCACAAACGCCGAACACGCCAACAATTCAAACGCTCGTCGACCTCTTCAACTCGCGCGACGACCTCAAGCGCAGCGACCGACAGTGGGCCGCAACCGACACGCTCAAGAACGTGCTCGTTAACCTTCGTCACCCCGATGGCAGGATCGAACCTTTGGCGATCGGCGTTCCGGGCGACCGGGAGGTTGACAACAAGCGACTCGAGGCCTTCGTCGCACCGGCCGAGGTTGAACCCTTCGACGAATCGCACTTCGCGGCCAACACTGCGCTCGTCAAGGGCTATATCGGGCCGGGGGCGCTCGGTACCAATCAGCCGTCTGGCATTCGCTACCTGCTTGATCCGCGCGTCGCCATGGGCACGGCGTGGATCACTGGCGCGGATAAGCCTGGACACCATGTCACAAACCTCGTGCACGGCCGCGATTTCACCGCCGACGGCGTTATCGATGTCGCCGATGTTCGCGACAGCGACCCATGCCCAAATTGCGGCGGCCAACTGATGATCAAGCGCGGCATCGAGATCGGCCACGTGTTTCAGTTGGGTCGCAAGTACGCCGAGGTGCTCGGGCTAACCGTGCTCGACAACAACGGAAAGTCCCAGGTTGTGACGATGGGATCGTACGGTATCGGTGTATCGCGGGCCGTTGCCGCAATCGCCGAGGCAACGCACGACGAGATCGGCCTGCGTTGGCCGCGAGAAATTGCGCCGTTCGATGTGCACATCGTGATTGCCGGCAAGGCGCAAGACGAGACTGCCACGACTGCGAATAGTTTGGCGACGCAACTCGACGGTCTCGGTCTGCGAGTTTTACTCGACGATCGCAGTGGCGTCTCGCCCGGCGTGAAATTTAAAGACGCCGAACTAATCGGCAACCCGTGCATCGTAATCGCGGGGCGCGGCGTGGCCAATGGAGTTGTTGAGATTCGCAACCGCCAACTCGGAACAGCCTCAGAAGTTGCGATCGCGGACGCCGCCGAACACATCGTCGACATCCTGGGCAGGTATTGATGCAACTCCTCGTCGGGGTCGTGCAGCATTACGAGTGGGGCGATCGCTACGCATTGCCAAAATTTTTGGATCTTTCCCCGGACGCCAAACCGTGGGCCGAGCTGTGGTTCGGCACTCACCGCGGTGGGCCTTCACGAATCGCGTCTAGCGAAGGTTCGCGAGCGCTCGAGTCCGAAGTTGGGGCACTCTCTTTTTTGGTAAAAGTGATCACGACCGCCAAACCGCTCTCGCTGCAGACCCACCCAACCAGCGAGCAGGCTAAAGCCGGCTTCGCCAGAGAGAATGCATTGGGCATCGCACCAGACGATCACAAGCGCTTGTATCGTGACAGTTCGGACAAGCCAGAACTGCTAATAGCGATCACCGAATTCGAAGCGCTCTGCGGATTCAAGAGCGACAGAGAAAACATTAAGATGTGCGAGCAATACGACTGGCACGAGTTGGCCAAACATCTGCGCGACGATGGCCTGGCGAAGTGCGTGCGTTGGGCGTTAACAAGTGGACCCAAAGTACTGCCCGAACAGATGCCGTACTGGGCGATGCAACTGGCCGAGATGTACCCGTCGAGCGGTGGCGTGCTGGTGGCCCTGTTGATGCACCACGTGCGGGTACGTCCCGGCGATGCTCTGTACTTGGGCGCGGGCAATGTGCACGCGTACCTGCGCGGCGAGGGTGTCGAGGTGATGTCCTCGTCAGACAACGTGGTGCGCGCGGCGTTCACGCAGAAACACTTCGACATCGAGGAATTTTTGAATATCGCCGACCTCTCGCCCATCGACAAGCCGTTGTGCGCGTCGACGCGCGTCGACGCTTGCGCTTCGCAATACCTCGTCGGCACGCATGAATTCGGAGCGCAAAGAATCGATGTACGCGGGCAATACGCGGTCATCGCCACGCACGATGCAGAGATTCTGCTGTGCACATCTGGCGACGCCGGTTCGATCAGGCGCGGAGAGGCCGGCGTAATCAAGCGCGGCGAGACGCTACAACTGAGCGGAGAGGCCACAGTGTTTAGAACCTGGGGCAAAAGTTGAGACGAGCCCGCGCCGCGTTGGCGGCCGCGCTTATTTTCGTTTTTGCCGCGGCCATCGAACTTCAACCGAGCGCCACCAACGCCGGCGGCGGAACCTTGCTCATTCTCGGCGACAGCATCACTGTCGGCACGGCGTACCCTGGATTCGGCAACGTCACGCCACAACTGCGTGCGCTTGGCGAATTTAGCAACGTGATCGTCGATGCCGCTTATTCGCGCAATATCAGTGGCCCTGCTAGTACCAAGCGCAATGGCGTGAAGACGTACAAGCAGTTGCTTAAAGATGGTGTGCGGCCCACCGCGGTTTTAGTTGCGCTCGGAAGCAACGACCTGCAGCAGTCTCGCCTGCCATCGTTTCACGAGCCCCGCATCCGTGAACTGCTGGCGTTAATTGGCGACATCCCCGTCGTGTGGATAAACGTTTTGCGCAAGGACTCCGCCTTCTACCTGCAGCGGTCGGCGATGTTCAACTCTCTGCTGGCACGTCTCGCCCCCGAATACCCGAACCTGACCGTGGTCGATTGGGCGTCGATGATCGCCCAAAAACCGATGTGGTTCGCCTTCGACAAGTTGCACCTGCAGCCGATTGGATATCGCGCGCGGGCCGCCGTTTATGTGCAAGCCGCCGAGGCGATGTGGGTTGCGCTGACGCCGACTACTTCGACTACAACAACGGTTCCGGAAACGACTACACCGACTAGCCCGGCAACGACTAGCCCGGCAACGACTAGCCCGGCGACGACTGTCGTCGTTACGACCACCGCAGTTGGCTAGTTGCCGGCGACTTTTTTTCTAATCTCGACTATCTTTTCGTGCGAATGATTGGCGTCGTCGCCTTTTTCTTGCATCAACGCCTTACGATCTTTGGCCGCCTCACGTTCGGCCAACGCGGTGTCGACGCGCGCGATCGCGGCCTCGGCGCCGTGTTCGTGGATGTAAGTCGCCCAGTCGACTAGGGCCTCAACCATTTCCGACTCTGGAACGACGGCGACGTTGCGGCCCTTAACGAACAGGTGGCCGCGCTTGTTGCCCGCGGCGATACCGAGGTCGGCCTCGCGCGCCTCTCCGGGCCCGTTGACAACGCATCCCATCACGGCAATTTGTAAAGGAATCTTCTTGTCGGCGAATGCCAACTGTGCGCGATTAGCAACGTCGATGACGTCGATTTCGGCGCGACCACAACTCGGGCAGGCGATCAAGTCGACGTTCTTGCGTTCGCGCAGGCCTAGAGACTCGAGAAGCTGGCGGCCGGCACGCGCCTCTTCGACAGGGTCGGCCGTCAGGCTGTAGCGAATCGTGTCGCCGATTCCCTCGAGAAGAAGCGTCGAGATGCCGGCGGTGGCCTTGATCAGACCGCCGGGCAACGGGCCTGCCTCGGTAACGCCAAGGTGTAGCGGGTGTTTCGTAACCTCGCTGAGTTGGCGATAAGCCTCGACCATTAGCGGCACATTTGAGGCCTTGACCGAAATCTTGATCAGGTCGAAGTCGACCTCTTCGAAATAACGAATCTCTTGCAACGCCGACTCGACCATCGCCTCGGCGGTAAGTCCGCCGTGCTTTTCGTACAGCGCGGGGTCTAGCGAACCGCCGTTGACGCCGATGCGTATTGGCACTTTGCGGTCGCGCGCGGCGGTTGCAACGGCCTTGATTTGGTCCGGCTTGCGAATGTTGCCGGGATTCAGGCGCAGACCGTGAACGCCGGCCTCTAGCGCGGCAAGCGCGAGTTTATATTGGTGGTGAATGTCGGCGATGATCGGTACCGGCGAGCGCGGCACGATTTGGGCGAGACCCTCGGCGGCTTCGATGTCGTTGCAAGTGCAGCGCACGATGTCGCAGCCAGCGCCAGCAAGCGCATAAATCTGTTGCAGGGTGCCCTCGACGTCGGCCGTCTTGGTGATCGTCATCGACTGCACGCTGATGGGCGCGTCTCCTCCGACGCCAACCTTGCCAACTTCGATGCGATTTGTAATTCGCCGCTCGTATCTGGTCATATCATTCATTGTGCCAGCATCGCCGCTTATTCAACTAGCCACCTTGCACAAATCAACCCAGAGGTTGAGTGATATCTAGGTAAACGCCCGTGATCATTAGCGCGCCGAGCAGCACAATTACCGCGGTCGCGACCGGAACCATCTTGGCGACATCTGCGCGGTACACGCGGCCGCGCCTTGAACGAAGTCGCTCGTAAGTCGCGATCGCGGCGTGACCACCGTCGAAGGGTAGCAGCGGGAACATGTTGAAGATTCCAACAAAAATATTTACCCCCGCAAGCAACACAAGCAAACCCTTTAGCCCCTCTTGCCTTCCAATCTCCCCACCAACTTGGCTTGCGCCAACGACGGTACTCGGCCGCGTTGTCGGATCGGCGACATCGGCCGTAACGCTGGCAACGATGTTGCGTGGGTTCAACACGGTGAACACGCCCTCGACAGAACGCACTGCAGTAGTCGCCGCATCGCTAATCGCTAAACCGACTGCGGCGATCGGGCTAACCGTCACATAATCTTGCGACCATCCGCTGATCCCAAAAAAAGCCACTTCCGGATTGGCCGGGTTGCTCGCCAACTGCACCGAGAGATCTAAGACTTTGCCGCCGCGAGAGATTCTAACGGGTACTACGTCACCGGGTTTGTGAGAGACGATCGCCAGGATCAGTTCGCTTCGAGTCTTTACCGAAACGCCGTCGAAGGAAATAACCACGTCGTCTTTGAGCACACCAGCGCGAGAGGCCGGCGATGCTTCGGCGGGCACATCGAAAATACGCACAGAGCCGGTCTCCGCGTAACGACCCGAAAACGAATAGACGCCGATAAATAAGACCAACGCAATAATCATGTGCATTAGAGATCCCGCCGTGATCACAAGCATGCGCTTCGGGTACGACTGCGCGCGGTATGTTCGCGACTCGTCAGCGGGGTCGCAATCGTCGAGATTATTCATGCCGATGATGCGCACGAACGCGCCGAGGGGTATGGCGCGAAAGCCGTACTCGACACCGTTGCGGGTGGTGCTCCACAATCGCGGCCCGAAGCCCATGTAGAACTGCGTTACCTTCATACCCGAGCGGCGGGCCGTGACGAAGTGGCCGACCTCGTGCAAAAAAATCGAAAGTAGAAGGCCGACCACAAACACGAGTGTCCAGACATTTTTGACGCCTAAGTACACGAGGAGGCCGATAACTATCACGCCGCCGATGCGAGCTTTGTTCTTGCCGACAGGGTTTTGCTCGACGCTCTCTGTGTCGCCACCGGCAATCATCTCGCCGCGAATCTTGCTATAGAAGTTTGTCATCTCTTGAGAGCCTCTCGCGCGTAGCGGCGCGCCGACGAATCGGCCGCCAAAATATCTTCGACTGTTGTAGGTATTAGATCATCATGGTGTGACATTGCGCTCTCAATTACCTGTGAAATCTGCGACCACGTGATCTTCCCCGCCAGGAAGGCTTCGACGGCCACCTCGTTGGCGGCGCTCATCCAGGCGGGCGCCGTGCCGCCGATGCGCCCGACCTCGTACGCCAGCGCCAAGCACCTGAACACAGAAGTGTCGGCGACCTCGAAGTCGAGGCGCTGCAGTTGCGCCCAATCAATTGCGCCGAACGAAACTGCCGAGCGATTCGGAAATTCGAGCGCGTAAGCAATCGGCAGGCGCATGTCGGGCATCGATAGCTGCGCGATCGTCGCGCCGTCGTTGAACTCGACCATCGAGTGAATAACCGATTGTGGGTGAACGACGACATCGATTTGGTCGTAGCCAATGCCGAACAACTCGTGTGCTTCGATTACTTCGAGACCCTTGTTCATAAGCGTCGAAGAATCAATCGTTATCTTCGGCCCCATCGACCAGGTCGGATGCTCGAGCGCCTCGGCGATAGTGACATCGCGCAACGACTCAGCGCTGCGCCCGCGAAACGGCCCACCGCTCGCCGTGAGCAGCAGGCGCTTTACCTCTGTGGTGCCGCGCCCCGACGCGCGCAGGCACTGATGAATTGCGCAGTGTTCGCTGTCGACGGGGATAATCACGGCGCCCGCGACTTGGCGCAGCGGCTGCACGATCGGGCCCGCAGCGATAAGGCTCTCTTTGTTGGCCAGCGCCAAACGTTTACCAGATCGCAGAGTCGACATCGTTACGGGTAATCCAGCGAAGCCAACAATGCCGTTAACTACTACATCGGCAATGTCGCAAACTTCCGCGACATCGCTAATTACCTCGACGTCAGGAAGTGCGGAGGCGACATGTTTACGCGCGACCGCATCGGCCACGGCCACATATTTTGGACGCCACTGCTTGGCCTGAGCAACCACCGCGTCTACCGACGCCCCGACACCGAGCGCCACAACCTCATATTCGTGGGGTGCTGCCGCGATTACGTCAAGGGTCTGGGTGCCGATTGAGCCGGTACTGCCAGCGATCGCAACGCGCGTCACGCCGCTGTTACTTATTAGTTCCAGGGCTGAATTACGAGTGCCAGATAGTAGACGGCCGGCAACGTGAAGATCAGGCTGTCGAAGCGATCAAGCACGCCACCGTGACCTTTTAGAATTGAACCGAAGTCTTTGATATCAAGGTTGCGCTTAAACATCGACTCGGTGAGATCGCCGAGCGGCGCCATAATCACAATCACGACAGACAGCACTACCCACTCGCTGACGCTGTTCCACGTGGAGCTCTGCAGGCCGACCAAAACGACCGCGCCGAGGGTGCCGAGCGCGCCACCAATCGCGCCCTCAATCGACTTTTGCGGGCTAATCCAGTCGCGCAATGGTGTGCGCCCCGCTGCACGCCCGACGAAGAACGCCGCAATATCGTTGGCGATCACGCCGGCGACCAATATGAACAGCGTGTCGGTGCCCGCATTTGAATATGCACCGCCGTACGTCGAGAACCTCAGAATTAGCGCGCCGTACGACCCAAGCAATCCGATCCAAGTCAGGCCGAGCGAGGCAATGGCAATGTTTGGCACTGGCCCACTCTCGATGCTCGATGAGCCGATGAACGTGATCGCGCTGGCGAAGAATGCGAATACGAACACTAATGGTAGGGCCGCATCGCCAATCCAATACGCGCTCAGCGATGCCGCGACGCATCCGATTACCCCAATAACCATTGGCGGACGGTAGCCACGCTCGGTTGCGCTACTGAAGAACTCGAACGCAGCAAACCCGATGATTACCACGATCACAACCATCACCGCTGCCGGGCGATACATCAATGCGGCAATGAACACCGCCAGCAGCAACGCGGCGACAGCAGTTGCCGTTGGAATATCGCGGCCGCCACCCGAATCTTCTGCCTTGCGTCGACTGCTATTACCAACCGAACCCGGGTCGCGGCGCACCGGCCGCGAAACATCTTGTTGTTGCCGACCGCGAGATACTTGGCCTGCTCGCGCTGGCCGCGCCATCGCGCCAGATGGGTGCTGCGAAGCGGGGCGGCGATTTTCGCCAGTCAGGTACGTGCCACTCACGACTCGCCGAGTTGCGCCGGTCGACGGATCAGATTGGCGACTGGTGGTCTGGCGACTGGTGGTCTGGCGCGGCGCACGAGTCTGACCCGTCAGATCAACATCTTGTCGACGCGTCCCCGCCGCCGGAGTTGGCGACGGCGTGTTGTACTCGCTCCAGACACCGGCGCGGTCGTCTGCCCCAGTGTCGTCGGCCCGAGCGCGGTCGTCCGAATCCTTTAAAAATCTTGGTACCTCGCCAGTTGGCGGCTCTGTCCAATGCGGTAATTGATCGGTGTCTGACGTGCCAAACGAAAGTGCTGGCGAACTGTCGTCGTCGTCAGAAAAACGGACGACACCGAACTCGTCGCCAAAATCAATCGTCGGATCTTTGACGCGATCACGGCCGGCCGATGAATCTTCTCTATTGGTGTCGTCGCTCATTGTTCTGTCCCCTTTTTATCTATTCACACTTCAAGTAGTTCTTGCTCTTTTCTTGACAGCGCCTTATCGACGCCTTCTACATTTTCATGAGTGATCTTTTCAAGTTCCTTTTCGGCGCGCTCCAATTCATCCTTCGAGATTTTGCCGTCCTTCTCAGCCATATCCAAAAGTTTGCGAGCATCGCGACGCACGTTGCGCAAGGCCACTCGACCATCTTCTGTCATGTTCTTGACGACTTTGACATACTCTTTGCGGCGCTCTTCCGTGAGCATCGGGAAACTGATTCGAATCACGACCCCGTCGTTGCCCGGAGTGACGCCGAGGTCGCTCGCCTGAATCGCCTTCTCGATCGCGGGGATCGATCCGCGATCGTGTGGCTTGACTAGCAGCGAACGACCGTCTGGAACCTGAAATGTGGCCAGCTGCACAAGAGGCACCGTGGCGCCGTAGTACTCAACTGGTAATTTTTCGACCAGCGACGACGTCGCTCGCCCAGTTCTTACTGACAAAAACTGAGACTGCACATGCTCTAAAACCTTGGACATTCCGTCCATCGCTTCTAGCAGGGTCTCTTCAATCACCCAACCATCGTACCTATTTGCGCGCCCCTGAGTATGGACTGGATGTTGCCCTGCTCCAAGAGGTTGAAGACGACGATTGGGATGCTGTTGTCGCGACAGAAAGTGATCGCCGTGCTGTCCATAACCTTGAGACCCTTGTTGATCACGTCGAGATAGCTGATGTTGGTGAAGCGGGTGGCGGTTGGATCAGTCTTTGGGTCCGCCGTGTAGATGCCGTCGACGCCGGAGTGAGTGCCCTTGAGAATCGCCTGCGCCGAAAGCTCGGCGGCGCGCAAAGCGGCGGCGGTGTCGGTTGTGAAAAATGGGTTTCCGGTGCCGCCGGCAAGAATTACGACTCGTCCCTTTTCGAGGTGGCGCTCGGCGCGGCGGCGAATGTATGGCTCGGCCACCTTGGGCATCTCGACTGCCGTCATCACGCGGGAGTGCTGCCCGGCATTTTCGAGCGCGTCTTGCAACGCCAGCGCGTTCATCACTGTGGCGATCATGCCCATGTAGTCGGCTTGCGCCTGATCCATACCCTGGCCCGCGCCCTTGATGCCGCGCCAGAAGTTGCCACCACCGACTACGACGGCGATATCGGTGGTGGCAACTTCTGGCGCGGCATCAAGGGCGCGGGCCAGGGTATGGATCAGGCGCAAGCCGACTACATGGGC
>JBKJMC010000014.1:0-16453 GCA_046596615.1 Ilumatobacteraceae bacterium
CGACTTCGGTGGAAAGCGCAGCGACACGCTGATGGTCATGCATTACGTAAAAAAGACTGGGGGCATCTCGCTGATCTCGATACCGCGAGACCTTTGGGTCAAGATCGGCAATGGCGAAAAGTCACAACGCATCAATACCGCCTATCAACTTGGTACCGATGTTTTGATTCGCACGGTGCAGGGCGGATTGAGCATACCTATTCATCACTATGTTGAGATTGATTTTCAAGGGTTTAAGGGCTTGGTCGACGCGGTTGGCGGCGTGACCATGTGCGTCGATTACCCGTCGCGTGATCGACACACGGGCCTGTTCATAAGAGCAGGGTGCTCGTCGCTTGATGGCGTCGAGGCTCTGGCGTTTGCGCGTAGCCGATTTTTTGAGTCGAAGGTTGATGGCGACTGGAAGGTCGATGGCACATCTGACATTGGCCGCACCGGGCGCCAAAGACTTTTCGTGACCGCGCTGCTCAAGAGCGCGGTGAAACACATTGCAGATAACCCGCTGTCGGCGGGAAGTGTTTTTGAGGGCGCTGTGAAAGCCGTGCTCGTGGATGAGGCTCTCGACCTCGTTGATTTCGGCCGCAAGATGCGCCCCGCGGCTGGCGGCAATATCGGCTCGTTTCCGTTGCCGGTTTATGGCGACACGATCGCCGGCAATTCGGTTTTGCGGCTCGACAAAGATGCCGATGCGGTTTTGCAATTCTTTGCCGGCACTGGGCCGCGGCCCAAGGCCGAGAACGACAAGTCAGACACGTCTCCGGCGCCGCTCACGACTGGCTAAAACGCGCGCCGTCGCGATTAAATTTTGCTACTCGTGCGAGCAGTCACCAGCGGCACGAATTCGGCAGCGATCACCGGCGCGGCAATGTGGTTTCCCTGCACAAAGTCGCAACCCAAAAGTCTGAGGCGATGATTCTGCTCGTCTGTGCTTACCCATTCTGCGATTACGGACATGTTTAACGAGTGAGCGAGTTGAATGACGGAACGGACAATTGGGTCGTCGCTGCCCTGTTGACCAATGTCGCGAACAAATGTGCCGTCGAGTTTGAGAAAGTCGGCGGGGAAGGTGCGTAAGTAGGCGAGCGAGGAGTAACCCGTGCCGAAATCGTCGATCGCGAGTTTGACGCCCTGGCGCTTGAGCGCGTTCAGAGTGCGCATCACGCTTGGGTTGTCGTCGAGCAAAGTTTTCTCGGTGAATTCAAGCGCCAACTGGTGGGCGTCGATACCTGTGTCGCGAAGCGAGGCGAGCACGCGTTCCACGAAATTAACATCGGTGAGTTGGCGCGTTGAAACGTTGACGTGAATCACGAAGCTGCGGTCCACCATGCCGCTATCTATCCAGTTGCGAGCATCGGTGCAGGCCTGGCGAATCACCCAGTCGCCGATTGGGCTGATTACGCCAGACTCCTCGGCGAGTTCTAAAAACGTCGGCGGCGTCAACACTCCGCGCTCGGGGTGGTTCCAGCGCAGCAGCGCTTCGCCCCCTGCGACACGTCCTGTATGCGAAGAAACGACCGGCTGATAGGCGACGAATAATTGCTCTGTGGCCATAGCTCGCTCAAGTTGAGCGGAGAGCGCGGAGCGATCCTTGGCGCTGGCGCGCATCTCATCGCTGAACAATTCACAACGGCCACGACCGCGTTGTTTGGCTCGGTACATCGCAGTGTCGGCGTTGCGTAGCAAGGTCACGGCGCCGTCTTGCGGCGACTCGTCGTTGGCGGCCGCAGGTAGGGCCAACGCGATGCCGATGCTGACACTGGCATGAATCTCGACTCCCTGAATTATTACCGGTGTCGTCATCGATTGGCGGATGCGCTCGGCGACATCGAGCGCGATGTGTTCGTCGCCGAGACCATCGCACAACACCACAAACTCATCGCCGGCGATGCGGGCCACGACATCCGAGGGGCGAGTCGCGCTGACGAGGCGCCTAGAGATAGTGATAATCAATTGGTCGCCAACGCTGTGACCGAGGTTGTCGTTGACATCTTTGAGTTTGTCGAGGTCGATAAACAGCACGGTGACGCCACGCTTGAGAGTGCGACTTCGCTCGAGTGCCTCGGCAGTCTTGCGCAAAAATAGCACGCGGTTGGGTAACGCGGTGAGGGCATCGTGAGTCGCCTGTCGCGTGAGTTCGTCATGCAAATGCTTGGCCTCAGTTATGTCGCGGGCGATCGCCGAGTAGTGGGCGATTATGCCGTCGGCTCCGCGCACAATCTGCAGGACGACAGCAAGCGTGCGCATGATTCCGTCGGGGCTGCGAAATCCAACTTCGCCCTCCCAGCGATTGCTCGCCGAGTTGGCCGTAACCTCGCGCGGTACTTGATCGCGAATCGCGCCGATGAACGCCGCTGCGACTTCGTCGTTGAGCGGTGAGTGATCACTTATGCCGATAAGCGTGCGCGCGCCGTCGTTGCAGAACATTATTGTGCCGCGCCCATCAAAAATGAGCACGGCATCTTGTGTTATATCTAATAGCCCAACGAGTTGTTCGCTGAGCGTGCGCCGCGTGACAGAGTCTGTGGCGTCGTGGGCGGTGCCGACATAGCCAGAAATTTTTGCCCCCGACGCGAAAACTGCTTGAGTCGAGATGTGCAGCCACATAATTTCGCCGTCTTGTTTCCAGATTCGAAACTCGAACGAAAACGGCGCAGTTGTTTCACGTGCGCGTTGCCACGCCGATTCTGCCGCCGAGCGCTCGGCTGGTGCGGCGTTCGCCCATACGGCCACACCAGTAGTGATCGAAGCACCACCGAGAGCGAGATTTTTGAACGCATCGTTGGCTCCGGTGAGTCGACCATCTATATCGGTTTCAAAAACCCCGATGGGCAGGGACGCGAGCGAACGATCTATACCTCTATCTTGACAGGTTGGCCTTTCCAGGTGAGGCGTTTACGCGCGAAGTTGGGGCACTTCTCAATCAGGAATCGCGAAGAGTTAAGACGAAGTTGCCGTGAAGGTGGTTTCGACCACGATGAGTGATGAGGCCTCTAGCGCGCTCACGAGAGTTGCCGCGTCGACGCCGTCCGCGAATTCGAGTTGCTGTGAAATCGCGTATCCGGTGAGCCTGTAGGTGTGGGTCTTACCGGCGGGTGGGCACGGCGCCCAGTAGCCGCTGGTGCCCTGAGCGGTCAGGGCCTGAATCGCGCCGTTTGGAGTTACGCCTTCGGAAATGGTTGTGTCGGCGGGCGAAATGTTGGCCATCGCCCAATGCACGACATTATTGGCATCGATGTCGGTCAGCACGAGAGCGAGAGTGACCGCGCCCCCGGGGATATTGGCGAACTGCAGCGGCGGCGATACCGACTCGGCCTTGCAGGTATAGCGGGCGTCGATCGCGGCACCCTCGGACCATGGTGTAGTCAGAGTCATCGATGTGCCCGCCGGTGCGGCGACAAAAGCCGATGCGGTCGTAGCTATCACGGTCGTTGCTATCGCAATTGATTGGTTCTGGTCGGCGCTTGGTTGTTGCATTTCGCGGCCATCGGGCGAGCGAGTTGCGGCCAGCAGCGCCAACACCGCGACCACCGCGACCACTTTGATTAGTTGGCGGCTCGAAATTTTTTTCGGCAGGTATGCGAGCCATTTATCCATCGCCTAAGAGCCTACGACATTAAAATACGACTATAAACTGCCATTTGTGAACTTTGCCGATGGGACAAAATCTGCCGTTGGAGGCGCCGAGCAACTGCGCATTATCACAGTGCACGCGCATCCCGACGACGAGGCATCGAAGGGCGCGCCGACGATGGCCCGATATAGCGCGCAGGGCGTGCGCACCGTGCTGGTGTGTTGCACGGGGGGCGAAGAAGGCGATGTCAATAACCCAGCACTAAGAGAAGCCGGCCAGCCGTTTCACGGATTAGACCGCGACGCCGAGCGGGCATTGCTGGCCCAGTTGCGGCCACGCGAACTACTTGATGCCGCGGCAGTGATTGGCTTCGACGAAGTCATGATGCTTGGGTACCACGACTCTGGAATGGTCGACAGCCCCGCCAACGCCAACCCGAATTGCTTTCATATGGCCGACATCGACGAGGCCGTGGGCAGGCTCGTCAAAATCATCCGCGCGGAGCGGCCGCAAATCTTGGTGACATACGGCGACGAGCAATCTGGATACCCGCACCCAGATCACATCAAGGTTCACGATGTTTCGATCTTGGCCTTCGATCGCGCCGGCGATTCGCAGTGGTACCCAGAACTCGGCGCACCATGGCAGCCGCTCAAGATGTATTACTCGGCCTGGTCGCGCAAGAGGATCGTGGCTATACACGAGGCGATGTTGGCCCTGCGGGGTTCGTCGCCGTTCGATGAGAACTGGTTTACGCGGCCCGACGTCGACACGCGCATCACGACGCGAATTGAGATCGACGACTACTACTGGGCGCGCTCGGGCGCCTTACGCGCGCACGCCACGCAGGTTGATGCCAGCGAATCGTTTTGGTTTGGCCTTAGCGATGCCGAGTTGGCAACCGTGTATCCGTGGGAAGACTGGATTCTGGCGAAGTCGCTGGTCGACTCGTCGCCGCGCGGTGACGACGAATTTGAAGATGATTTTTTCGCTGGCTTACGGGAGCATAGCGAGCGTTAAATTTTACGCGCCGCGCATGACCGCGCGAAGTTCGCGGTAACCGATTAGTTCGGCGGCGCTGTCCGCAATGGCCTTGCCGATCTCCGTATCGTTGACCATCAGGTTGTAGTCGTCTATCCAGCCTTCGGCGATCTTGCCGAGCGCGCGAATCTCTGGCGTATCGATGCATGGCTGCACGTGAATCTCGGTGACGCCAGGCTGTAGCGAGGCCAGCGATTTTAAAACCCGCTTGCGACTGCCCTCTCGCCAATCATGGTCAAAGAAATCGGGGAATATTACGCCCTCCTGCGCGGCGAGCTGGCGAAATCGAAACCCAACCTGCTCTTCACTGATGCTCGACGGCAGGCGCACGGGCAAACGAAACTCGACGGCGAGTTCAACATAGATGTCAAAGAACTCTGGGCGCAGAGTAATCGCGGTGAGGTGCGGCGCGAGGTGAGTGACGTCGATACCCCACTCGATAGCACGAGCAATTTGCGCTCGACATTCGCGAAGAACTTCGGCCGGATCGGCGTGCTCCCAAAGATCGTCGATAGTGCGCGGGAAGCCGCTTTCGCCAGACTGCAGCGAAGGGGCGTGCGTAATCGGACCCCAGCGGTACATCTCGTGCTCGCTGTTGAGAGTCAGGTGCACGCCGATGTCTTCGCCCGAATACTGCATCATGGCGTGTCGTGCCCACGGCGCGGGCACCATCAGCGAGGCGCACGTGGCGACGCCTTTGCGCAGCGACTGGTAGACGCCCACGTTGGCCCCGTGAAATGCGCCTAAATCGTCGCAGCTAATTATTACGATTCGCTTGTCGCTGTCGTACCCGAGACGCTGCGCGAGAGTTGGTTGGGCTGTCGTCACGGTCATAACGCTACTAGCGACACACTTGCCACAAGCCCAAATTGCCTTTCTTGGCTTCGTGTGCAGCAGCAACGAACTCGGAAAGATAGGCGGTGTTCGGCTCAATGGTCAGCACGCGGGCATAACCTTGCCGTGCGAGTTGCAAGTTGATGAACAAATCATCAGATAGGCGAAAGATGTACGCGAGCAAACGGTCGTAAACGTCGCGGGCTTCGACATCGCGTTCAATGCGTACCTGCGTGCCGACCGGCAAAGCCCCCGCCGTGAATGCCGAAGCCTCGTGCCCGTAGCACTGCACTGGCTTTCGCGGGTGCATGGTCTCGGGAGTGTCGACGCCGATTAGGCGCACTCGTTCGGTACGACCGCCGACGCGAATGTCGATAGTGTCGCCGTCGATCACCTCGACGACGGTGGCCGTGCCGATATTCTGAACCGATTTGGCCTTGACGCCGCCAATGCTGCTGTCGGCACAGCCGGCCATCGTGTTGCAGGCGATCGCGATTAAGCAAATATTTGCTCTTATGTAACTTGATTTCAAATGATTGATCATGAGGCGATGTGTGCTGGTGACATCCAATAGTGTTGTCGACTATGACCGGTACTACAGCCAGCACACCAGCCATCGTGCCGCGCCCGCAACTAGCCATCGGACGCGTCGGCATCTGGACGTGGACACTTGACTCCCAGCCAATGTCCGCGTCGCAGGAGGCCGTGGCCGAACTCGAGTCGCTTGGTTTCGGTTGCGTGTGGATCCCCGAGGCGGTGGGCCGCGAGCCGTTCGCGTCGGCGGCATTGTTGTTGTCGGCGACAAGAAAGATTGTCGTGGCTACTGGTATCGCGTCGATCCATGCCCGCTCCGCAGCAACAATGCAGGCCGGGCATAAGACATTGACGCAGGCCTTCCCCGAGAGATTTTTGCTGGGCATTGGTGTTAGCCACAGCAACATGGTCAAGGCATTTCACAAGGCGGTCTACGACAAGCCGTACACGACCATGATCGAGTATCTCGACGTTATGGATTCTGGAATGTTCGTCGCCGCGCCGCCGACTACGCCGCTGCACAGAGTGCTCGCCGCGCTCGGCCCAAAAATGGTCAAGCTGGCTGGTGAGCGCGCCGACGGAGCACATCCGTATTTCACCACGCCAGATCACACGGCCACGGCGCGCGAAATTTTGGGCGACGGTCCGATGCTGGCGCCAGAACAGGCCGTTATCTTAGAAACAGACCCAACCAAGGCACGCGAGATAGCGCGCAAATTTATGACTACATACACGTGTCAGCCCAACTACGCCAACAACTTGTTGCGCAATGGCTTCAGCCCCGAGGATCTAAAAGATGCCAACGGGGCGCAGAGCGATCGCTTAGTCGACGCAATTGTCGCTTGGGGTTCGCTCGAGATCGTGGCGCAGAGAATAAAAGATCACCTCGACGCCGGCGCATCGCACGTCAGCGTGCAGGTGTTGCAAGATGACTTGGCGGCCCTGCCGTCAGCGCAGTGGCGCGAGCTGGCTACGGCAATAGAATCTATATAGTTCACTCGTCGAAGGGCTGAAAATGAGAAAACGAACAGTTTTAATTGCGATTTTGGCGCTGACCGTAAGTGTGAGTGCGTGTGGTTCAAACTCCGACTCGAGCAATTCCGAGGTAGCCGTGACAGCGAAATCTAATGGCGATTTCAACGACGCCGACGTGCTATTCGCGCAGGAAATGACTTTGCACCATGAACAGGCGGTCCAAATGGCCCAAATGGCACTGTCGAGTTCTGCGTATGCGTCGCCTCAAGTCAAAGACCTGGCGCAAAGAATTGTGAACGCGCAAGGACCAGAGATCGCGATGATGAAGGGTTGGCTGACTGACTGGAACATGCCAATGGAGATGAGCGGCATGAGCCACGCGAGTGGAATGATGTCGAACGATGAGATGGCATCGTTAAAGAATATGACGTATGCCGAATTCGACAAGATGTGGTTGGAGCTGATGATAAAGCATCACCAGGGTGCAATAGAAATTGCGAGCTCTTTGGAGTCACGCGGCAAGTGCCCGCCCGTACTCAAACTCGCCAGCCAGATCGTTAGTGGCCAGACGGCCGAGATTGCAGAGATGCAACTTCTTCTGAAGTAAGACGTCGAGGCAAGAATAAAGTTGCGTTAGACGCCGAGCACCCGCTGTTGTAATTTGCGCATGCCGGCCAGCCATCGTTCGTGCTCGGTGGCTTTCTTGGCGGCATAGGCTGCAACTTCGGGGTGTGGCAAAATCAAAAATGTCTCGTCGTTAATTACCTGCGTCACCACTTCGGCAACTTGCTCTGGCTCGAGCACCACTCCGGCCGTGCGTACGACATTTCCGGAAGGCCCGTCGTTGGCGGCATCAGCGCTGCGCATCATGTTGGTATTGACTCCTTGCGGACAGAGGCAGCTGACACGAACGCCACGTTTGCCGTATGTGATCGACAACCATTCGGCAAACGCGAGCGCGGCGTGTTTCGTCATCGAATACGGGGCAGAGCCGATTTGTGAGAGCATGCCCGCCGCCGATGCCGTACTGCAGAAATAGCCTTCGCCGCGCGCCAGCCAGCCAGGCAGGAGGTATTTTGCCGCCCAACGGTGGGCGTGCACGTTGATGTTGAAGGCGTTTGCCCAGTCGTCTTCGCTGGTCGAGAGGTCGGTGCCGCCGCCGATGCCAGCATTGGCAAAAAATAAATCGATCGGCCCAAATTTCGACTCGGCCTCGGCGATCAGTGCCGCGTTGGTGGCTTCGGTGCTCACGTCGGCGACCACTGCGTGCGTTGATCCTGCACGGATGGCATTCAATTCATCACAAACGATTTGGAGTGGGGCGAAATCGCGATCGGCGAGCACTACGTTTGCGCCCTGGGCGTGAAAGCGTTGGGCGATGGCGCGACCGATGCCGTTGGCGGCGCCCGTGACGACAGTGTTTTTCCCGAAAAGATCCATGGGGTGATGCTAGACACACCGGCGCCGAGTCTTGGTGTCGCACCCTCCTTGTACAATAGATCTATCAAATCAGTGCCAAAGCCGCTCCCAAAGTCATGCGAAGTGGCCAAGGTTCGGGTATGGTCACAGCAACGCAGTTACTTGTCCATCGAGACTAAAAGCCAGGAGCAAACGACATGACAGATTCACGCGAAGCAGCAGTCATCAGCGAAGCCCTCACGGTTATCGATAAGGCGCTCGCCGAAATGCTCCGACGTGAACTGGTCTCCACCGGCGAGGTCGCCGACTTGTTGCTTGATGTGCGCCTGTTGCTCACGGCTAGCGCAACTGCCAGCACGGAGTCGTAAATTCGCGCGCCGCGGTCGGCGCTAGCTGGTCAAATTGCGAAAGATCTAGAGCGCAACAGTGGTGTGTTTGAACTCGTTCAGCGCGGGCCAATCGATATTGTCAAGAATTCGATTGATAGTCTGCGCGCTAACGCCAAAGTCTTTGTTAGGGCCAGTCATGAGCCGGGTGAAGACGGCGCTGGCGCCGACGATGAAAGTTGGCACACCCCACACCGAGTGCGACGTGACGCAGCCGGTGTGTTCGGCCTTAATCGTGGCTAACGGCCTCCCCGAGTCGACCTCGATCCACATTGAGTCGGTGTCAACTCCGTACTGAGCGACGATCGCGGTTAGCGGCTCTCGATTTCGCAAGTTGCCATTCGACGTGTGGCGGTACTCGTAGAGGGCGTGATGCATTTCGAGAAATTTGTCGGGCTGAGTATCGCGCACGGCAATGCTGGCCTGCAACGCCACGATGCCTGAGTCATCTTCGGGTCGGTCCCAAATGTCTGATTTCAATTCGTCTAAGTCCGGCTGGCCTAGGCAAAACGGCGTGAACTCAACTAGCCAGTCGGCGCCACCCTTAAGACCCCAGTAAACGTGGTCATGCACGATGCGACCCCAGGGGCACCGGTAGTCGTAGGTAAGTGCGAACGAGCGCGTCATCTGCTTACAAACTAGCGAGCGCGAGCAGCCCAATCGCACCCATGGCAGTGCCAGTAATCACGCCAGCCAACACATCGCTGGCGTGGTGAATGCGCACGCCGGCACGGCTGAAGGCGATTATCACCGCGAACAAATAGAAAAGACCGATCTGCCAACCGTGCACCCAGTGGGTGAGCACGAGCGCCGAAAAAAAAGCCGAAGAGGCGTGGCCGCTGGGGAAACTCGACGTGCGCGGAGTGCGCACGGTGAACCGCTGGTCGCCACTAGTTGTCGGCCGCGTGCGCCGAAAGAAGCGCTTGATGCCTTGGTTGAGTATCAGGCTCTCAATTCCGATCATTGATGAGAAGATCAAGGCATCCTTGATCGGCGCATCGGTGAGCGCCACGCGGGCGATACCGATCGCGTGCCACAACAAACCGAAGTCGCCAACCGCGCTGGCGACAGTGAACATGAAAATAATGACTCGCAAGTTGCGAATTGGTTCGATGAAACGATCAAACCAATCGTCGAACCGCACGTACGGGGACTTTGCGTTCACTTTCTGATTGCGTCCGCGTACATTACAGGCGCCTCGGCCGCTGCCTTTGTTGGGTCGCCGCCGAACTCTGGACACCACGGCTTATAGGCGCAGAAATTGCACAACCCACTCTTCTTGGTCGGGAAGTTGCCGGTGTTGCAGGCAATCTCGATGGCCTTGTACATTGCGCTCGTGCGGGTGGCGACAAACTTCATCGACTGTTCGGTCGGCACTCTGGTTAGTCGCACGCCGTCCTTTATGTACAGCAGTTGCAGCGTTGCCGGCAGTTCGCCGCGCATCGCCCGAATCATGTACGCGTACATCTCGAGCTGGCGCATCTTGCCATCTTCATCTGATTTGTTAAAGGGGGAGCGTCCTGTTTTGTAGTCGGTGATCACGAGGTTGCCTTCGTGATTGCGCTCGAGCCTGTCGATGTAGCCGCGAATTGAGAAGCCATCGAGAGGAGTCTCGACCCACAACTCCATCTCGATGTCTTTGATCGTTGTCGGATCTTCCATTGCCAGATAGCCGTCGATCAGGGCCGAGCATTCATCCCAAAACTTTGTGGCCTGGGCTTGGCTGAGGTTGAGACCTGTGTAGTCGTAGATGCCTTCGTATTCTGCGCGGGCTCGAACCATGCACCCGTGCGCGGCCGGCGAGGTACGCCCGCTCGGTTCGAGGGCCATCAGCAACTCAAGCGCGCGGTGCACAACATTGCCCTTGACGGCGTGAATGCCAGGAGGCTGTGGCAAGTTCTCGATGCTGGAGAAACGAAACTTGAGCGCGCACTCTTGAAAACTGCTCACCCGCGATGGTGACAGCGAAACGGGCGCTGGATAAACGGGCGGGTTCGACATGGTCATGATCTCCGCTTAGATAATAGGTGAGCGGTGCGACAGCGAATGGTGCAACCGTGAGCGATACTCCGAATAATTACAGTCAACGCGTTGCGGCGTCGGCCGTGCGCACGCACTCGACAAACATCTGCGGATCTTGCATCGGACCGAAATGAGTCAGTTTCTCGTGGCGCACGAAAGTGGCATTAGGTATTTGGGCGGCGATGGCTGGGGCGATGCCGGCGGGGCTCATTGGCGCATCGGCGCCCGAAATTACCCAGGTCGGCACCGCCAGTTTGCCGAGTTCGTTCCAGGTCTCGTGGTTGGCGCCGGTCTCATACGTTCTGGCCTCGTGTTCGGGAAGGCACTTAAGCGCGACGCTGCCGTCTGGTTGCAGATCAAAACCGAACATCACATACGCCCTCAGCGCGGCCGCATCGAAGACATTTAGCGGTGGTTTAGACGAATAATTTGCCAGCGCATCGACGAAACTCGCAAACACCGACCGTCGCCTGCGCGCGCCCTCAACAAGTGGGCTCGGGCCGCCGCGTTGTTGCTCGGGCGTGGCGAGCGGGAAGATGATCGGCTCGAATAGCACCAAGGCGCGAAACAATTGGGGCTCGCGCAGGGCAGCCATCACGAGGGCGGCGCCGCCCATCGAGTGACCCGCACCGATAATTTGCCCCTCCTTGCCAGAATGATGCCCAGAATGGCGCACAGCATGGCGCGCCGCCGCGAGAGCGTCATCACCGTACCCGGTCCACTCGACCTGCCAATCGGGTGGGCAAGTACTGTCGCCGTAACCGCGGAAGTCAAACGTGATGCAGTGGTGAGTCGGAGTCAGCGCTGCCGCGACCGGGTCGAACACGCGGCCGTGAAATCCGGTGGCGTGAGAAAACAGGACCGTACTTTGATGTGATTCTGGGTTGTAGTCGTGCACCGCCAAGCTGACGCCGTCAGAAGACGAAACGCGGGTGTCTGTGCTCAAGAATTTTTAGCGCCGCACTATTTCAAAAACGGCATGAACATTGCGGTCTCTTCGCCAATATTGGCGGGCACCACGTAGCCGTCTTCGTTGCGGATTTTCTCGAAGTTGTCGCGTACGTCTTCGATCGAAAGTTTGCCGTTAAAATATCCCTGGGTTTCGGCGATAAATACTCGAGCAACGCGACCGCCACCGACGCTGTAGACCTCGCCTGAAACGGGGCACTCCTCGTGCGCGAGGTAGGCAACCACCGGAGCGATGAAATCGGGTGCGAGTTTTTCACCGATATTGCCGAACATCGACTCTGTCATGCGAGTCAACGCGAGCGGCGCAATTGCGTTGGCCTTGATGTTGTACTTGGCACCCTCGACCGCGAGCACGCGAGTGAAACCGACGAGGCCCATCTTTGCGGCTCCATAATTTGTCTGGCCGAAGTTGCCGAAAATGCCGGCGGCGGAAGATGTTGAAATGATGCGTCCGTAACCTTGCTCGCGCATCAGCACGAACGCAGGCTGGGTCACATGAAACGCGCCCTTCAAGTGCACGTCGAACACGGGGTTCATCAACTCTGGGCTCATGTTGTGAAAGCTCTTATCGCGCAGGATGCCGGCGTTGTTGATCACGATGTCGACGCGGCCGAAATTATCTACAGCAGTCTTTACGATCGCCGCTCCGCCCTCTGGAGTGGCCACGCTATTGGTGTCGGCGACGGCCTCGCCGCCGAGAGACTTGACTTCGTTGACTACCTTCTGCGCGGCACCAACGTCGCTGCCGCTGCCGTCGAGCGCGCCACCGAGATCGTTGACAACTACGAGGGCCCCGCGCGATGCCAGAAGTAGCGCGTGTTGGCGACCGAGACCGCCGCCGGCGCCGCTGACTATTGCTACCTTGCCGTCAAACCCGAGCTCTGCAGTCATGGCACAACACTACGCTTTGCTTTGTGCGCCTAGAGATTCGGGATGACGATTCCCGCCGAGTTGAGGTGCGTTCGTGGTTAACGGCGCACCCGTCGCCGTCGGGTCGTGAACTTGCTAATGCCGGTTACGTCGCGCCGCACTGGCCGGCGCCGTGGGGTCTCGATGCCGATCCGATTCAGCAACTAATTATCGACGCCGAACTTACTCGCGCGAATGTGAAGCGACCATCGAACCCGATCGGCATCGGTTGGGCTGGTCCGACGATTTTGTATGCGGGCACTGCCGAACAAAAGGAACGGTACTTGATGCCGTTGCTCAGCGGGGATGAGTTTTGGTGTCAGTTGTTCTCTGAGCCGGGCAGCGGCAGCGACCTAGCGAGCCTTACGACGCGCGCAGTTCGCGACGGAGACGAGTGGGTGGTTAACGGCCAGAAGGTTTGGACATCGGGCGCGCAACATTCGCAGTTTGGCATTCTGCTGGCGCGCACCGACGACAGCGTCTCGAAACAAACGGGCATTACTTACTTTATTTGCCCGATGGATTCGCCGGGCATTGAGATTCGCCCGATTCGCGAGATGACGGGTGGTCAGACATTTAATGAGGTGTTCTTCACCGATGTGCGCATTGCCGACAGCAATGTCGTCGGCGAGGTTCACGATGGGTGGAGACTCGCCAAGATAACTCTCGGCAACGAGCGTGTCTCGCTTAGTAGCGGTGGAGTGCTGTGGGGTTTTGGCCCTACGGCGCTCGATCTGCTGAACGAGGTTCGGGCAAGCGGCGGCTGTGGCGATGCGCTACTTCGCCAGCGCCTCGCCAATGTATACACCGAGCACGTGTTGTTAGGTCTGATTCGCGACCGCACAGTCGCGGCGAAATTGCGCAAACAAAATTCCGGTCAGCAACCTGGTCCAGAGGCGAGCGTGCGGAAAATCCTGTCCGACGAACACGGTCAGCACGTCACGGCGTTGGCCAGAGATCTGCTCGGCGCGGCCGGCATGATCGCCGACTCGGGTGGCGACGGCTTATCAAGCCCGAGTTGGTACTACGCGTTCTTGTTTTCGCCCGCCCTGACAATCGGCGGCGGCACGGGAGAGGTGCAGCGAAATATTATTAGCGAGCGCTCTCTTGGGCTACCCCGCGAGCCCGATTTTGAGAGACCCCAAAATTCATACTAATTTTGTCGGCATGGGCCAAAAAATATCCAACCTGGCAGGCATTGTTCGCGCTCATGGCGTGGAGCGCGCAAATAAATCGGCACTAGTACTTGGCGAGAAGAAACTTTCGTGGGGCCAGTTGCTGAGCCGCTCGGCGCAGATGGCGCAGGCGCTGCGCGCTTGTGGCGTAGGGCCACAAGACCGCGTCGCCTACCTCGACAAAAACTCGATGGAGCACTTCGAAATCATGTACGGATGCGCGATGCTCAACGCCGTCAGCGTAGATATTAATTGGCGACTAGCGCCGCCAGAGGTCGCCTTCATCGCCAACGACACAGAGGCGACGGTGTTCATCGTCGGCCAAGAGTTTGTACCGGCACTCGACGCGATTGCCGACGAACTGACTCACGCCAAGACGATTGTCGTAATCGGCGGGCACCCGAAGTACGAATCTTACGAAACGTTCGTGACTCGCCAGCAGGCCGTCGACCCGGGCGTCGAAGCCGGCGACGACGACGTTGCCTTTCAGCTGTATTCGAGCGGCACGACCGGTCGGCCCAAGGGAGTAATGCTCACGACTCGCAACTTCTTCGGAATTTTGGACGCCGCGGGCGAAGTGTGGCTGTTCGACTCCGACATGATCAACCTCGTGGCGATGCCGCTATATCACATCGGCGGCGGCGGCTGGGCGACCGCCGGCCAGTATTTCGGCGCTTCGTCGATAATTGTGCGCGACATCAATCCCGCAACTCTCGTGCCGCTGTTCGGCGAGCAGCGCATCACCCATGCGTTTTTGGTGCCGGCGCTTCTACAGTTCACGCTCGGCGTGCCGGGCATCGACACCGCAGACTTCTCGAGTTTGAAATTGATCGCCTACGGGGCATCGCCGATTTCTGAGCAAGTGCTCGCGGGTTCGATTAAGGCCTATAAGTGCAAGTTCATGCAGGTCTACGGTCTGACCGAAACGACCGGAGTCGTTACGATGCTCGCACCAGAAGATCATGATCTCACGGGCCCCAAGAAACATTTGTTGCGCTCGTGCGGCAAGGCCGCGCCAGGTGTTGAGTTGCGAATAGTCGATGGCGACACGAAACAAGACGTGGCCCAGGGCGACGTCGGTGAGATCTGGCTGCGATCGGTGCAGGTGATGAAGGGTTACTGGAAGATGCCGGAGGCCACCGCCGAAGCGATTGTTGACGGCGGGTGGTTTCGCTCGGGTGACGTCGGCTATCTCGACAAGGAGGGTTACTGCTACATCTACGACCGAGTCAAGGACATGATTGTCTCGGGCGGCGAAAACATTTACCCGGCGGAAGTTGAGAATGCGCTTATGGTGCATCCAGCGATCGCCGACGTCGCGGTGATCGCCGTGCCCGACGAGCGTTGGGGCGAAGTTCCCAAGGCCATAGTCGTGCGCAAGAAAGATGTCGTTGTCACTGAGCAAGAAATTCTCGAGTTCGCGCGAACCAAACTGGCGGGCTTTAAGTGTCCCAAATCCGTCGACTGGGCAGATGCCTTGCCGCGCAACCCGACTGGCAAGATCTTGAAGAAAGACCTGCGCGCACCGTACTGGGAAGGCCGAACTCGTTTAGTCAACTAGCGCGGCTCTATTGTCGGTAGCGACGCGAGTGCCTCGCGGTTTCTTTTATTTCCGAGCGCAAGACATAGGGGGCTGCTGTGAAGCTGTCAATGATGATTAATTACATTTCGGATTTTCAGTCGTCGGCCAAGCAGGTTGTCGAGCTAGAGAAAGTTGGTCTCGACACGGTGTGGGTCGCCGAGGCGTATAGCTACGACGCGATCTCGCAGATCGGTTACCTCGCCGCGGTCACGAGCACGATCCAGATTGGCACCGGGATCATCAATATTTATTCGCGCACGCCCGCGCTCGTGGCGATGACGGCCGCTGGTTGCGACTACGTCAGCAACGGCCGCTTCGTGCTCGGTCTAGGCGCGTCGGGGGCGCAGGTAATCGAGGGCTTTCACGGCATGCCGTACGAGAAGCCGTTGCAGCGCACCAGGGAGTACATCGACATTTGTCGCGAAGTTTGGAAGCGCGAGAAGCCGCTCAACTATCAGGGCAAGACAGTGCAAGTTCCGCTTCCAGAGGGTCAGGGCATCGGGCTCGGCAAGGCGCTCAAGTTGATCAACCATCCGGTGCGCAACGAGATTCCGATTTGGTGGGCGTCGCTGATGGGCAAGAGCGTCGAGGCCACCGCGGAAGTGGCCGACGGTTGGATGCCGATATTCTTCTGGCCAGAAAAATATAAAAACGTGTGGGGTAGCGCGCTCAAGGCCGGCACAGCCAAGCGCGACCCGTCGCGCGGGAGCCTAGAAGTTTCTGCCGGGGGAATGCTGGCAATCGACGAATCGCTCGTCGGCGAAGACCAGGCCAAGGTGCTCGACTTCGCCCGTCCAAGCACCGCGTTATACGTGGGCGGCATGGGCGCGCGCGGCAAAAACTTCTACAACGACATCTGCGCGGCCTATGGATACGAGAAGGAAGCCGTGCTGATTCAAGACGCCTATCTCGACGGCAAGAAGGACGAGGCTGCCAAACTGGTGCCGGGCGAGTGGCTTGAGAAGTCGCATTTGGTTGGGCCGAAGGGCTACATCAAGGAGCGCGTCGCCGCATTTAAGGAGGCGGGGGTGACGAT
>JBKJMC010000084.1:0-2922 GCA_046596615.1 Ilumatobacteraceae bacterium
TTTCATAGCAACTTGCTCAAGGTCGCCCCATAGTCGTTCGCCTTCTTTTACGCGCCGCAATAGAGTTCGAATTTGACGAAGGTGAGCAGTAATTGTGAACCGAATCCAGGGTCGGGCATCGCGTTCGGGACTCCATGAACCACCGCCAACTTTTGCAAGGATGTCGTAATACTGTCGAGTGTTGCGACCAAGATATTCTTCGATGCTGCAAAATGAGGGCACCAAAACGCCTTCGCGCGCGAGAACCAACGTTTGCAAACACCGTGCCATGCGCCCATTGCCGTCGCGAAATGGGTGCACCATGACTAGGTTTAGGTGCGCCATTGCCGCCCGAACAATATGCGGCGATTGGCTTTCGACGTTTAGTTCGCCCACCAATTCTGAAATAAGCCCGGGCACATCGGCAACATCGGCTCCCTCATAGACAATTTCCCCCTCTGCTTCATTACGCACAAAAATTGACCCAGCGCGCCACAGGCCAGGACGAGATTTCAGGTCGTAACTTGTCATCATGAAATGCAAACTCTTGAGCAACTGCTCGCTGTATTTAAAGTCGGCGTCGTCGGCAAGTTGCAACACGTAGGTCATCGCGTCTCGATAACCTTTTATCGCAAGATGAGTTTCTTCGCTTAGATCGAACGGCTCTTGACCGAGGTCAATAGCAGTGACGTCCTCGACCGCGGCCTCGAAGCCTTCAATGCTGTTAGACCCCTGCACCGCCCTTGCGAACTGTGAGCGACGCAATGATCCAAACCATCTGCTCGGTGCACGCAGACGTGTCGTCAATCCTTTCTTGAGTTCTTCCACTTCTTCGAGCACATTGATTTCAACTTCCTGCAATTTTGGCGTTTCGAACAACACAAAGCCTCCTTTCGGTGTTCGATTCCTTGATTATTACTATCCATCATAATAATGATTCAATACCATATATCCATCATTGTCACTATTTCTCAGGCATGTGTGCAAATCGCCTTTTTGTTCACCGTGGCCGATTGTTGATTACTCGCGGTGATGGTTTAATGCTTGTGTGAGTTCAATCCCAACACCACTACAGACCCGCCCTGCCCGGGCCAAGCCAGAACTCGATTACGAGCCAGAAACCAGCGAGCCAATCGTTGCCCACATCGTTAAGACCAAGCCTGGCGAAGATGCGACAGCCAAGGTGCTCGAGGCGCGCATTTACGGCACGCCGCTCGAGGCGTTGTGCGGTCACGTGTGGGTGCCGTCGCGCGACCCCAAACAGGTGCCGATGTGTCAGGCCTGTAAAGAGATCTACGAGACGTACCGAATGTTCAATGACGATCTCAACGAATCACCGAGCGAATAGCGGCTCGCATTAACGAAAGTTACGCGCCGCCACTTTGGCCCCAATCGCCAGCGGCGCAATGTGCTCGGCAACAATGTTGACAACGCCCTCGCTGACCTCGAGTCGCCCGCGCACCAACAACGCCGCCGAAGTGCGCGCGACCTTGCGATAGCGCGCCCAACACCCCGCCGAACAAACAACGTTGATCAGGCCCGTCTCGTCTTCGAGGTTGATGAAGGTCACGCCGTTGGCCGTGGCGGGTCTCTGACGATGGGTGACGGTGCCGGCAACTAAGGCCTTCTCTTCGCCAATTGCGCTGCGGGCAATAAGTTCGCTAGCCGTCGTCACGCCCATACGCGCGAGTTTTTGGCGCAAAAATTCTGTGGGGTGACCGTTCGGCGAGATACCAGTGGCCCACAGATCGGCAATCGCCTCTTCGATCGGCTGCATGCCGGGCAGGTACGGAGCATCGGCGCCCGTAGTGACCCCAGCCAAACGATCGGGCCGCGACTGAATCACCGCGCCAGCCGCCCACAACGCCTCGCGGCGTTGCTGGCCAAAGCATTCGGTGAATGCCCCTGCGGTGGCGAGGGCTTCGAGTTGAGCGATCTGCATCTCGGGCACCCGGCGCACCAGGTCTTCCATGTCTCGATACGGCCTAGCAGCGGCAATCGCCCGCGCCGCATCAGAACTCACGCCGCGCACAGAGTCGATGCCGAGTCGCACCGCCAGCCCACCGGTAGACGTAACGCAAGCCTCGAGCGTCGCCTCGGCGCGCGAAGCGTTGATGTCGACAGAGTGCACGACAACGCCGTGGCGACGGACGTCTTGCACTAACGAATGCGGCGACCAGAAACCCATCGGTTGGGCGTTGAGCAGCGAAACGCAAAATGCCGCGGGCTCGTGCAACTTGATCCACGCCGACGAATACACGAGGTACGCAAAACTCACAGAGTGGCTTTCGGGAAACCCGTAGCTCGCAAACGCGGCCATCTTTTCGAAAATCTGATCGGCAACATCGCCGCTAATGCCGCGCTCGATCATGCCGTCGTACAGCCTCTCGCGCAACCGTTGCATCCTCGAATGCGATCGCTTCGAGCCCATCGCCTGACGCAATTCGTCGGCCATCGCTGGCGTGAACCCCGCGACGTCGATCGCCATCTGCATCAGCTGTTCTTGAAACAGCGGCACGCCGAGCGTCTTGCCCAAACTGTTTTCCAATAGCGGATGCAAATAGGTAACTGGCTCTTGCCCGTTGCGACGGCGGATGTACGGGTGCACAGACCCGCCCTGAATCGGCCCGGGCCGAATTAGCGCGACCTCTACCACGAGGTCGTAAAACCTGCGCGGCTTGAGCCGCGGCAAAGTGGACATCTGCGCGCGCGACTCAATTTGAAATACGCCCACGGTGTCGGCGCGACACAACATCGCGTAGACATCGTCTTCCTGCTCAATCGTGGCGAGATCAATCTGCACCCCACGAAACTCGGCGATTATGTCTACGGCGTTGTGCAGCGCCGACAGCATTCCCAGGCCGAGCAGGTCGAACTTTACTAACCCGATCGCCGCGCAATCTTCTTTGTCCCACTGCAACACGCTGCGCCCGGGCATGCGCC
>JBKJMC010000113.1:0-10658 GCA_046596615.1 Ilumatobacteraceae bacterium
GTTGGTCGCCGCCACTGCAAAATGCCCAGCCACCGTCCTTTGGCGACGGTCCGTTGCCGGTTAGCAGCACGCAGCCGACGTCGGTCGTCTGGCGAGCGTGTTCAAGTGCGGTGAAAAGTTCGTCGACCGTGACGGGGCGAAAGGCGTTGCGCACCTCTGGCCTGTTGAAGGCAATGCGCACGGTGCCATGGGCAACGGCGCGGTGATAGGTGATGTCTGTGAAGTTGAAACCGGCAACCTGTGTCCAATCCTGCGGGTCGAAGATCTCAGAAACTATCGCTGGATTGCTCACGGTTCTATTGTCGCAGGCGAATCGCCAGAAGCAAACGCGGTGCGGTGGGCGTATTGCGGGTACTCGGCTATGAACCGAGCCGCCCACTGCCCATTACGTGAGTCTGACTGTGGCCTGACCTGCGAGGCTGGGATTTCGCCGGGCTGCTCGCCGATCAGGTTCATGATTTTGCCGATAGTTGCGGGTGTGTCGCCGATCAACTCTTCATAGGTGATTTGCAACGGCGCGATTTTGTTGCTCGCAAAATAGTTTGACCACTGCGCGTTTTCGTCGGCGATGCGGTCGAGGGCTTGCTCGATGGCCGGCCCGTCGTACACGGGCTCCTTCGTCGCGGCCATGTTGCTGTTCCACGATTCCGTCTGCGCGGCGCGCACGAATGAAATCGCCTGGCGAATTTCATCGCGTCTGGTAATGCGCACCCAGGCGACAGGTACTTTCCAAAAATTAACATCGACACCGACGTCAAGCATGTGTCGCTGGTACTGGTTCCAATGCATCTTGATGCCGAACACGCCATTTTCGGTTGTGTTGACGGCTGCGACCTCCTCTAAATATCGGCGATAAGAGCCTGGTTCGAACCACGAGATGTTGCGCCACGGGTAGCGCCGAGTAGCCCGGCGCAGCCAGCCCATCGGTCGCAGCGGAAACTCGATTTTTGGCACACCGTGATGCCTGCGAAAGTTCGCAAAATTGCGCGTGTGAATGTTGAGGTATTCAATCGGGCTGCCGGCCCGTTTAGTGCCGCGTAAAATCGAGCACAGCAGGGTTGAGCCCGTGCGCTCAACCGAGGCGATAACCAAAAGATGGCGAGTTTCCACCCTGCGAGCCTAGAAGACCGGTTAGGTATCTGGTGATATAAGACTGATACGGTTTTCACGCTTAGCCAGCACAACTAGATATCGCAACCGATCAGGACAATTTAGGAGATCCCCGAGATGACAAATCTACTCACCACCGCCGATTGGACGAAGCGCGCCTCAGCCAAGGTCGCCCGCACCCAGTTGTTCATCGACGGCAAGTTTGTTGACGCCGCGAGCGGCAAGACGTTTGAGTCGATAAACCCGCGCGACGGAAGTTTGATCGCCCATGTCGCCGAGGGCGATGCCCAGGACGTCAACATGGCGGTCGCCGCGGCGAAGAAAAGTTTCGACGCCGGCACCTGGCGCGAGATGGCGCCGCAAGACCGCAAGACAATAATGCTCAAGTGGGTCGAACTGATTCGCGAAAATGCAGAAGAGTTGGCATTGCTCGAGACGATGAACTGCGGCAAGCCAATTAGCGACTCGCTCAACGTCGACGTCGCATCATGCGCGAGCAACCTGCAATGGTATGCAGAGACGATCGATAAGTTGTACGGCGAAATTGCGCCCGTGCCGCGCGATTCAATTGCGTTGATTGAACGCGAGCCGATGGGCGTTGTCGGTGCAGTCGTGCCCTGGAACTATCCGCTGATCATCACTTCGTGGAAGGTCGGCGCGGCGCTTGCTGGTGGTAACTCGGTTGTTCTGAAGCCGGCCGAGCAATCCCCGCTGTCGGCGCTGTTGTTTGCTGAGTTGGCGTCGCGGGCCGGCTTACCCGACGGCGTATTTAATGTGATCAACGGTTTCGGGCCGAGCGCCGGTGGCACACTCGGAAGACACATGGATGTCAATAAGTTGGCGTTCACTGGTTCTACAGAGGTCGGCAAGTATTTCTTGAAGTACTCGGCCGAGAGCAACGGCAAGGCGGTGTCGCTCGAACTCGGAGGCAAGTCGCCGCACGTCGTGCTCGACGATTGCCCAGACATAGACGCCGCCGCTTCGGCGATCGCCTGGGGTGTTTTCTACAACGCCGGTCAGACTTGTCACGCCGGCACGCGCGTCATAGTCGATCAGAAGATCGAAGACGAGTTGCTCGAAAAGATTCGTAATGTCTCCGAAACGATCATGCCGGGCGATACCTACAACCCGAAGACCGCGATGGGCACGATCGTCGACCGCGCCCAGTTCGACCGCGTGAACGAATACATCGCGATCGGTCAGGCCGAGGGCGCCACGATTCACACCGGCGGCAAACCGGTAGAACCTATCAAGGGCGGCATCTTCATTCCGCCGACGATTTTCAACAACGTCAAACCCGGAATGCGCATCGAAAAGGAAGAGATCTTCGGGCCAGTGCTCGGCTCGGTGCGCGTAGCGAACGCGGAGGAAGCCGTTCGCGTTGCCAACGACTCGCAGTATGGCCTCGCGGCCGCGTTGTGGACGCGCGACGTCAGCAAGGCCCACAAGATCGCTCGTCAGTTGCGCGCCGGAACAGTTTGGGTGAATACTTTCGACCGCGGTTCGATCACGACGCCGTTCGGCGGCTTTAAGCAATCTGGTACTGGGCGCGACCGCTCGTTGCATTCGATCGAGGGCTACACAAACTTGAAGACAACTTGGATTCAGCTCTAAGTATTTCAAACAAATCAAGGGGAGAGAATTATGCGCTGCGGTTTCATCGGTCTCGGTCACATCGGCAAGTTTCTGGCGGGCAGCCTCGTGCGCAACGGCTTCGAGGTCACAATCTTCGACCTCGATAAAAGTGCGGGCGATCCACTAGTGGCAAAGGGTGCGAAGTGGGGAAATTCGATCAAAGAAGTATGCGACGCCTCGGACTCGGTGTTTACTTGCCTGCCTTCGCCGCGAGCGATCGACGCGGTCGTGGCCGGCAGCGGGGGCGTGCTCGAGTCACTCACCGGCCGAGAGATAAATGCGACTTGGATCGATATGAGCACCAACGATCAAAGCGAGACGATGCGCCTCGGCGCAATCGCCGAGGCGCAGGGCGTCAACGTGCTCGAGGCACCAGTAACTGGCGGCGTGCACAAGGCGGCGCACGGCGACATAACCGTTTTGGTAGGCGGCGAGGACTCAGTGTTTCGCGCCCAACGGAAGGCACTCGCCGCGATGGGCAACCCTGTCCTATATATTGGGCCGCTCGGCAGCGCCGCGGTAATCAAAGTGATCACCAACATGCTCGCCTTCATCCATCTTGTCGCGGCTGGCGAGGCATTGATGTTGTCGAAGCGCGCGGGGCTCGACCTCGGCATTGCGTTCGAGGCGATCAAGCAATCGTCTGGCAATAGTTTCGTGCACGAGACTGAGAGCCAGGTGATCTTGAACGGCTCGTACAACATCAACTTCACGATGGATCTCGCGCTCAAAGACCTCGGCTTTGCGATGGGCTTTGGCCGCGAGTTCGGCGTTCCGCTAGATCTTGCCGGGCACACGTATCAGACCTTCATTCGCGCCAAAGAGGCCTACGGCGGGCAGGCGTGGTCGTCGCAGGTCGTCAAGTTGCTCGAAGACGCGACGGGCACAGATCTGCGCGCGCCAGGGTTTCCTGCCGAACTTGAATAAACTTCGCAAATGGCAACAGAAGCGCAAACCCGACGCGAATTAGCTGCGGCGTTTCGCTGGGCGGCGCGCTACAACTTTCACGAGGCGGTCGCAAATCATTTCAGCGCGGCAGTTACCGATGATGGTCAAAAGTTTCTTGTTAACCGCAACGGCAGCCACTTTTCTCAAATATGCGCCAGCGACCTGGTGCTCGTCGACACGTCGCACAGCGGTGGCTCAGGCGAACTTGATATCGACCCGACGGCGTGGATTTTGCACTCATACATTCACCGCAATGTTCCGCGTGCCCGTGCCGTATTGCACACCCACATGCCGTACACGACCGCGCTGGCGTCGCTCAAGAACTTCGAGTTTTTGATGCTCGACCAGAATGCCTGCGCGTTTTACGGCCGCATTGCCTACGACCGCAATTATTCCGGTCTGGCGCTCGACCCGCACGAGGGCGAGCGCGTCGCCGCATTGCTCGGCGATGACAAGGACGTTTTGTTTTTGTCGAACCATGGCGTGTTCGTGGTCGGCGAAACGGTGGCGCTGGCATTCGATGCCCTGTACTACCTCGAGAAGGCGGCGCAATTACAGGTGATCGCGTTGTCGACGGGCAGAGAACTACAACTCATCGAAGACGAGACCGCCGCGCTGGCGGCCAAACAGTGGCGCGAATACCCCAACGCCGCGCAGATGCACCTCGAAGCGCTGATGTCGATTCTGGATCTCGAGTCGCCGCAATACGCCAAGTAGTCTTTAGCAGTTATAAAGTTTCCAACCCACCACCAAAATCCATCCTCGCTAGAAAACGGATAACAGAAAACAGAAAGTAGAACGTCAAAATGAAAGCAGCAGTATGTCGCGAGTTCGGCCAACCACTAGTCATCGAAAACGTCACGCTCGCCGACGCCGGTCCGGGCGAAGTGCGCATCAAGATCAAGGCCACGGCAATCTGCCATAGCGACATTTCTTACGCCGACGGCGCGTGGGGTGGCACGCTGCCGGCGATATATGGTCACGAGTGCGCCGGGGTCGTCGAGCAGGTCGGTAGCGGCGTCACCACCGTTGCCGTCGGCGATCATGTCGTGGCCACGCTGATTCGCTCGTGCGGTCATTGCCACGGATGTTCGATGGGTAATCCCGTCATGTGCAGCACGCAGTTCGCGCTCGACGCCAAGTCGCCAATCGCCGACAAGGACGGCAAGTCAGTTGTGCAAAGCATGCGCACCGGCGGCTTCGCCGAAAACATTTTGGTCCATGAGTCGCAGTGCGTGTCCGTGCCAAAGGCGATCCCATTTGCCAGCGCTTGTTTACTCGCCTGCGGCGTGATCACCGGTTTCGGCGCGGTCACCAACACCGCCAAGGTTCCGGCCGGCAGCCATGTCGTCGTAATCGGCACGGGTGGCGTCGGACTCAACGCCATTCAAGGCGCGCACGTCAGCGGCGCTCGCACGGTGATCGCAGTCGACATCGCCGACAACAAGATCGAGGCCGCTAAATCGTTTGGCGCGACCCACGGCATCAACTCCAGGACGCAAGATGTGGGCGAGCGCGTTTTGGCGCTGACAGACGGTCGCGGCGCCGACTTTGTGTTTGTAACGGTCGGCGTGAAGTCTGCGTTCGATTCGTCGTACAATCTGCTGGCCAAGGGCGGCTCGGTTGTGCTCGTAGGTATGCCGGCAAGCGGAGTGATGTCGGAGATCGATCCTGGCACTATGGCGGCGTACAGCCAAAACATTCTCGGCTCAAAGATGGGCTCGGCGCGCATTCAAATTGACATCCCGAACCTGGTCAGTCTCTACGAGCAGGGTCGCATTAAGTTAGACGAACTTGTCACTAAGACATACCCAATCGAAGAAATCAACGAGGCCATCGATGCCGTCAAGCGCGGCGAGGCCTTACGCAACGTCATCATATTCTAAAAGGGGCCGCGGGATGAAGATCGTCGACATCAAGACATTCGTTGTTGGCAATATTCCTCCGCGCTTCGGTGGTCGATACTTCATCTTCGTAAAACTCACGACGGACAACGGCATTACGGGTATCGGCGAAATCTACACTGCGACTTATTCTCCGCACCTCGTAGCCAAGATGGCAGAAGAGGTGGCGCAGCGCCATGTCATCGGCAGCGATCCGTTTCACATTGAGAACATGTGGCGCAACGTTTACGGGCGCGGTTACTCGCAGCGGCCCGACCTAACAACGGGCGGCATCGTCAGCGGTTTAGAGATGGCGATGTGGGACATCTGCGGCAAAGAAACAAATAAGCCCGTATATGAGTTGTTAGGCGGCCGGGTGCACGAAAAGTTGCGCGCGTACACCTACCTGTATCCGCCAGTCGGCGTAGATGTCTATGCCGATCATCCCGTGTACTCCGACCCCCACGCGGCCGCCGAGTGCGCGGTGCGCGAAGTCGAGCGCGGCTTCACGGGCGTTAAGTTTGACCCCGCCGGTCGCTACTCGGTTTACGACGGTCGCCAGCCCGCGCTCGCCGCGATCGATGTTTCGGAAAAGATGGTGCGCGCGGTACGCGAGGCGATCGGCACGAGAGCCGATATTTTGTTTGGCACGCACGGCCAATTCACGGCGTCGGGCGCGATTCGCTTGGCCAAGCGAATCGAGAAGTACGACCCGCTGTGGTTCGAAGAGCCTTGCCCGCCGGACAGCCCTGACGAGATCGCCAAGGTCGCGCGCGCCACGAGCATTCCGATTGCTTCCGGCGAGCGCTTGACGACAAAGTACGAGTTTCATCAGTTGCTTAAGACGGGTGCCGCTTCGATTCTGCAACCGGACCTGGGCCGTTGCGGCGGGTTGCTCGAAGGCAAAAAGATCGCCTCGATGGCCGAGGTGTATCACGCCCAGATTGCGCCGCACCTCTACTGCGGACCGGTGGTCGCCGCGGCCAATATTCAGCTGGCGACCTGCACGCCGAACTTCTTGATCATTGAGACGATTCAGGGGTGGGAAGGCTTCCAAGCCAAACTCGTGAAGACCTCGATTCGTTTCGAAAGTGGATTCATTATCCCGCCGACCGAGCCAGGACTCGGCGTCGAACTCAACGAAGATGTCGCGCTCGCGCATCCGTACACGGGCACCGAATTACACCTCGAAATGAGTGCGACGCCGGCGACACTGCTGTAATGCTTTCACTGTGGCGAGACGGGGCCGAAGTTGCACGGCGCCAGCAACTTGCAGCAAAGATTGATGTTGACGTCGCGATCGTTGGCGGAGGCTTCACGGGCTTATGGACGGCGTACTACCTTTTACGGCTCGCTCCGCAACTAAAAATTGCGATTGTCGAAGCGCGTCACGTTGGTTTTGGTGGCAGCGGTCGCAACGGAGGGTGGTGTGTCGGGTTCTTGCCGATGTCGCCGAGCGAGATGGCTATTGAACATGGGGTCGAGCCGATGCAGTTCATACAGAAGCAGCTGTTCGCAACGGTCGACGAGGTCGGCGAGGTCGCAGCACGAGAGAACATTGACTGCGGATTTCACAAAGGTGGAACAATTGAGACGGCATCGAACCTCGCGCATGTTGACCGCATCCGAGAGACCATTAGTTCTTGGCGCTCCGCCGGTTTTGGTGAGCACGACATGCGCTGGGAGAGCGCCGACGAGATTTGCTCTCGCATTTCGCTGCCAACTACTTTTGGCGGAAAATTTAGTCCGCATTGTGCCGCAATTAATCCGTGGCAACTGGTTACCGGTCTGGCGAGGGTGCTCGAGTCGCGAGGCGTTTCCATTTACGAAGATTCAGCAGCGTTAGCAATCGATTCACGCCGTGTAACAACCGCTGGGGGAACCGTCAACGCCAAGTGGGTCGTGCGCGCAATCGAGTCATTCGGTTCGCAAATGAAGCCAACTCACCGCAGCGTGGTGCCGCTGTATTCGCTAATGGTCGCCACTGAGCCGTTGCCCGAGGGTGTGTGGCGTTCGCTGGGCTGGGCGAATCGTGAAACTTTTTCGGACGGCCGAAACATGATTACCTATGGTCAACGCACCGCAGACGGTCGCATTGCCTTTGGCGGTCGAGGGGCGCCGTATCACTTCGGCTCGCGAATCGCCGAACGTTACGACTACAACAAGAAGATTCATCGCCGCCTCGAAAACACTGTGCGCGAGCTGTTTCCGCAAATTGGCGACGCCAAGTTCACGCACCGCTGGGGGGGCCCCGTCGGCGCGCCGCGCGACTGGCACGCCTACGCCAACGTCGACCGCGACACCGGCATGTGCGCGGGCGGCGGGTACGTCGGCGACGGAGTGGCGCTTTCGAATCTCGTGGGCCGCACGCTCGCGCATCAAATCGCCGACACCGGTGACGCGCTCACGCGTTCGCTGCTCGTGAATCATCAGTCCAAACAGTGGGAGCCAGAGCCGCTGCGTTGGTTAGGCGTTAATTCGTTATTGGCGCTGACCGAATTTGCCGACCGCATAGAGCGGCGTACTCATCGCCCGACCCAGCGCCTGTTGGCATTGCGCGACAGGCTGCTCGGCTGAAAGGCTGAGAGTAGAGGGTTCGGTAAATTTGACGATTCGGTGTTGTCATTGGCGACCGGCCGAAGTTATGGTGAAGACCTCATGTTGATTACCCATGTTGCCCACCATCACGTTCATCACGTGACACTTCGGGCTCATCTGTAGCGCACCCAGTTTTTCAAACTGATCCAGAGCCCGTCGGTTTCACCGGCGGGTTTTTTCTATTTACGGCAATAAAAATCGCACAAGAATTCGAGAAGAAAGCGACAGGATTATGAAATCAAAAGGGACAGACCGAGTCACGAACAGTGACTCTACGAAGCTCGACTTCACGAAACTCGACGGCCTCGTCGCCGCAGTCGTCCAAGACGTCGTCACGAAGCAGGTGCTGATGGTCGGGTTCATGAACGAAGAGTCGTACGCGCAAACGCTCGCCACCGGCTTCGTCGTCTTTTATAGCCGCAGCCGCAATGAATTGTGGATGAAAGGCGAGTCGTCAGGGCATACCCTGCGAGTCGTAGAAGTGATGACCGACTGCGATCGTGACGCGCTGCTTATCGAGGTCGAAGCGGCTGGCCCTGGCGTGTGCCACGAGGGATACGAGAGCTGCTTCTTCAGAACCTTCGAGAACGACTCCTGGGTCGTCAACGCCCAGAAAACCTTTTCGCCAACCGACGTCTACGCCACCACAAAGGAAGCCAAATGACATTCGCAACGCCAGCATCGAAATCGCCCGTGCTTAAGCTCGGCATCCCCAAGGGCAGCCTCGAGAACGCGACGATAGATTTGTTTCGCCGCGCGGGCTTTCAGATCACCGTCAACAGCCGCTCGTACTTTCCGGCCATCGACGACCCAAGCATCGAGTGCATGCTGATCCGCGCTCAGGAGATGGCCCGCTACGTCGAAGACGGCGTGCTTGACGCCGGCCTCACCGGCCAGGACTGGATCGCCGAGAGCGGGGCCAATGTGCAAAGCGTCGCCGACTTGGTTTACGCCAAGCAGAGTTTTGGCCGGGTGCGGTGGGTGCTGGCGGTGCCAGAGTCCTCGACCGTGCAATCGGTGCAAGACCTCGAAGGCAAGGTCATCGCCACCGAACTGGTGCAGACGACCAATCGCTACCTCGCCAAGAACGGCGTTAGCGCCAAGGTCGAGTTCAGTTGGGGGGCGACAGAGGTCAAGCCTCCGATTTTGGCCGACGCCATCGTCGAGGTGACTGAGACGGGTTCGTCGCTGCGGGCCAACAACCTGCGCATCGTCGAGACGGTGCTCGAGTCGAACACGGTGTTCATCGCCAACAACGAGTCGTGGAAAAACGACGCCAAGCGCAACCAACTGCTCGACATCAAGATGCTGCTCGAAGGGGCGATCAACGCGATGGGCAAGGTCGGGCTGATGCTAAACATCGAGAAGCAAAACTTGCAGGCCGTCATCGACCTGCTGCCGGCGCTGAAAAAACCGACGATCTCTAACCTGACCGACGAGAACTGGTTGGCCCTGAACACCATTCTCGACGAGTCGACCGTGCGAACGATCATCCCGCGCCTCAAGGCCGCTGGTGCCAGCGGCATCGTCGAGTATCCGCTCAACAAGATCGTGCTCTGATGATTAGGATTGTGCCGATCTCGCAAGCCGACTCGCTGCGTTCGCGCAAGGCGCGGATGCTGCAAGACGCCGAGCTCGTAGTCGCGCCGATCATCGCCGCGGTGCGCAGCCGCGGTGATGCCGCACTGCTCGAGTACGCCCGCAGGTTCGACGGTTTTGAAGGCGACAGCGTATTGATCAAGCCAGCCGGTATTCTGGCACCAGACTTTGAGCGCGCCATTGACGCAGCTGCACGCAACATACGCGAGTTCGCAATGACGCAAGTGCCGCAGGAGCGCAGTGCCGACTTCGGCATCGGGCGGCGCCTCGGGCAGATCGTGCGACCGCTGGCGTCAATGGGCGCCTACGTGCCCGCCGGCCGCTACCCGCTGCCGAGCACCTTGTTGATGACGATTATCCCCGCGCAGGTTGCGGGTGTGGCAACAACTTGCGTGGCCTGCCCCAAGCCGAGCGTCGAGATACTCGGCACCGCTGCCAAGTTAGGCGTGAGCAAATTCTTTTGCATGGGCGGCGCGCAAGCGATTGCGGCGTTCGCATTCGGCACGCAGACGGTGCCGCGCGTCGACCGCATCGTCGGCCCCGGCAATGCCTATGTTGCCGCCGCTAAAAAACTAATCGCCGGCGAGAGCGCGATCGAGTTCGTTGCCGGGCCGTCAGAAGTTTTGATCATCGCCACAGACGGCAACCCCGCTTGGATAGCGGCAGACATGTTGGCCCAATCGGAGCACGACGTTGACGCCTCGGCGATCTTGCTAACGACCTCGGCGTCGCTGGCGACCGCCGTGCAGGCGGAAATCGCTAGGCAACTCGCTGGCCTTCCGACTGGCGGCGTGGCGAGCCAGTCGATCGTAAATAACGGCGCGATCGTGCTGTGCGAAAGCATCGAGCAAGCAATCGAATTTTCCAATCTGTTGGCACCAGAAC
>JBKJMC010000215.1:0-15021 GCA_046596615.1 Ilumatobacteraceae bacterium
GAGCAGATTGCGGAAAGTGTGGATGAATACTTCGAGAACCTAGAACTGATATTTAAAACACTAAGAGAGTGCGAAGATGGGCGAAATATACTTGCCCTCCTAAATGGCCCCGTCTGCGACAGTGGCTTTCGAAGACTGAATTAGCGAATGAGGTCAACTTTTGGCAAGTAACACTGCCGGCGGCACGATGAGTAGGTACCTCGTCACAACGGCAGACGAAGCAACATGGGTTTTTGATCGTCCGGTGCTCTTCTTGGGACAGTGGTGTTTGGATGCCAGCCGCGAACATGTTTGGTCAAAATTGGATTATGTGGTCTTTGATCCGAAGTTCAGCGCGAATGAGTTAGACGATCACTTTGCGACGATGAATTCTCTCTATCACGCCCTGATCGCCGACCTCACTTCGGCCCTTAACGACTTTCACGGATGCGACAACTCAAGGCGTTATTGGACAATCATAATCGGACCATGGTTGCGGTTATTTTGCAACCAAATCATGTTCCGATGGACACGTATGACGACCGCAATATCACTTTTCGAGATCAGCGATGCGTCCTGTAATTCGGATATTAACGCCGATCAGTTACGGCCACGAAACTTTGCAGAGTACCAAAAAATCAATACTGAAGAGGCTTGGAGTCACTACATTTATTCCAAGCTCTGGACCTACACCCAATCCAATTACGGAGTTGCCTCCGGCGATGGCATTGCATCGATGCCTCCTCGTGTTAACGAGTCCATAAGTACTTGGTCACCAGATCCTAAGAAGGGTCTGAGCCACAAGATCATTATCGCCGATTCGTACCTTCCGAAAAAGTCGGAACTCGCACTTAGCCTTCTCGTAAAATCGCCCAGAATTCGTATTCCACGAGTAAGCGCGCCCACCGAGCCATACGATGATTCCGCGCGTGCTTCTCTCAGATTTTCGATACCGCACCGCGATCAATTGCACGCGGTTTGTCGCGCATTGATCAAGGACCAAATGCCTACGGCATACTTAGAGGGATACACGAGACTTCACGAATTGACTTCCAATCTGGATCTTGACACGCATCCGAAAGCAATCTTCACGTCCAATCGACACTTTTACGACGATGTCTTCAACATCTGGGCTGCGCAGGCAACGGAGAGCGGATCAAGATATGTCATTGGTCAACATGGCGGGCACTACGGCACCTCGCTTTACGAATCACACGCCGAACTTCACGAACAAGAAATTGCCGATGTTCATCTCACCTGGGGCTGGGGAACTTTATCCAATCAAGTTAAGGGCCCGTGCCTGAAGATGGTCGGCATTCGCAAGGGAAAGTGGCCGGCCAACGGGAACCTGCTGATCGTGTGTGACCAAATGTGGAAGCACCCAAGGTCACTTTTCTATGATGTAACCGAGGATTCCGGATATCTCGAGTATGTCAAAGACGGCATTTCGAATCTGATGGACCCGATCCGCGATCAAATTTTGGTACGCCTGAATCACGCCCACGCGATTTCTGGATCCTCACAGAATGAATGGTGGTCACTGCATGCCCCCGAGATTGCCGTTGACGGCGGCTCTTCCGACATGCGTGTCCTTAGAGCAGGCGCGAGAGTAGTTGTAACTACATCTAACGGTACGACATTTCTCGAGACGCTTCATCTGAATATTCCGACATTGATCACATGGAGTGAACGCTATTGCAAAATACGTGATGAGGCAAAGCCATATTTCAAAGCATTAGAGGCTGTGGGCATTTTCCACAGCTCTGCCGATTCATTTACCAATCATTTAAATAGTAACTGGACCGACATCGAGACATGGTGGGATAGCACGGAAGTTCAAGAGGCGCGTCGAATTTTCTGTGAACAGTATTCAAGAGTTGAGAAGCGCCCGCTAAGGTTTCTCACAAAGATATTGAATTCAAGCGAACAACGAGGTTGCCCGTGAAGCGCTCAGTTTTAGTGACAACTTCGACGTATAATTTAAAGAACTTTCATGACCTCAGAAAGTTAGAGCTTGCAAAAATTGATGTCGTTCTAAACCCGCTTAAACGCCGTTTAACCGAAGATGAAGTTTCTCGATTGCTAACCGGCGACGTTGTGGGGATGATTGCCGGTCTCGAGCCACTTACGGAGATGGTTCTGAATCGCGCGCCAAACCTGAAAATTATCGCGCGCTGCGGAACCGGCCTAGACAGTGTCGACGTGGACGCGGCGACAAAACTCGGAATCTCAGTTTTCAATACACCCGATGCGCCAACAAGGGCCGTTGCGGAATTGACAATCGGCCACATTCTTGGCTTACTTCGACATATCTCAGAGGCCGACCGCAAAATTCGCGCCGGTAAATGGATCGGAATAATGGGATCGCTTCTCCAAGGCAAGACTGTCGGGATAGTTGGTTACGGTCGAATCGGTAGGGCCGTGGGTGAGCTTGCGTTGGCGTTTGGAGCAACCATTATTGTCTCAGACTCGATGCCGGCCGCCGACGAAAGGGTCAAACAAGTTCCACTTAATGATTTGTTCCGGCAGAGTGACGTTATTTCACTCCACATCCCGTATACCGCCGAATCGCATTACATTGTCGACGAGGCCGCAATAGCCCTGATGAAACCAACCGCACTGGTAATTAACGTCTCACGCGGTGGGCTGATTGACGAAGCGGCACTATTTCTCGCAGTCCAAAGTTCCACTATTGCTGGAGCGGCGCTCGACTGCTTTGAATCTGAACCGTATGCTGGTCCACTACTTGATCTCGAAAATGTCCAAGTCACAGCCCACATGGGTTCGTACGCTCGTGAGACCCGCGATCAGATGGAGATTGATGCGAGTGCGGCTCTGGTTAAGGGGCTTGAAGAAAAAGGAATCCTGTAACGCCCTAGAATGAAAAAATGATTTGTGCCCTGATGATCGGCCGAGCCGGTAGCACGGGCTTCCCGGGCAAAAATGTACATAAAGTGCTGGGTCGCCCGTTGTGCGCTTATCCATTGATCGCGGCTCGTGAATCTAAGAGCGTAGACCGAATATTCATCTCAACTGATTCTGAAGAAATAAAACAAATCGGTAAACACTTCAATGCCGAAATAATTCATCGGCCAGACCAGCTTGCAACATCAACGACGCTTTCGGACGATGTGTTCATCCATGGGTATGGTGAAATCAAGCGACGTTTAAAAGATGAAGGCAACTCGGTTGATCTGTTGGTCTTGCTATTTGCCAACGCGGCGACGCTGACTTCACAGTACATTGACACCGGGGTCGCGATGCTTCGTGATGACCCATCGCTTGACGGCGCGGCGACAACATCGGTTTACAACATGTACAGCCCACTTCGAGCACGAAAACTTGGTCTAGATGGTCGATTGCGGCCCTTTGTACCTTTTGACACATTCGGCGATCCGTCGACATTTAACACAAGTCGAGACTCGCAGGGCGACGTCTACTACACCGACGGTTCGGCAACAGTTATCAGGCCAAATTGTCTTGAGAATATAGAAAATGGGCTTCTCCCTCATCGTTGGATGGGCAACCAAATCGGGTCAATTCCTTCATGGGGCGGGTGCGATGTGGACTTCGAATGGCAGGTGCCAATGGTCGAGTTCTGGTTACGAAAGAATGGATTCACGGAAGGACAAATTTAGCGCTTTCGAGCGCGATCTTGCATCATATGACAAAGCTCCGAATTGGTATCGCTGGTTATGGCGTCATCGGTAAGCGGCGTCGCGAATGCGTCGACCGTAATCCACATTTGGAAACAGTGGCGGTTTGCGACAAAAAATTTAACGAGACCGGAGTCCTTCCAGACGGCGTTAAATACTCGCAAACATACGACAGCCTTCTCGATTCAGACTTGGATGGGTTGCTTGTATGTATGAGCAATGATATGGCTGCCGAAATTGCAATTGCCGCCCTAAACCACGGTCTCCATGTCTTTTGCGAAAAACCCCCCGCGCGCAATATGGAGGAATTGCTGCTTGTGTTACGGGCGGAAAAAATGAACCCGAACCTTAAATTGATGTACGGATTTAATCATCGATACCACGAGTCGGTCAGAGAAGCTTTGCAGCTTGTTCATTCGGGAACATTTGGAAAACTAATAAATATCCGCGGCGTTTACGGAAAATCGAAATTGGTTACTTTCGATCAGGCCGACTGGCGCGCAAAACGCGAACTCTCTGGAGGCGGTGTTCTATTGGATCAAGGAATCCATATGGTCGACCTTATGCGGCTATTTGCCGGAGAGTTCCGCGATGTCCACAGTTTTATCTCGAATAATCATTGGCAATATGACGTAGAAGATAACGCATACGCGATTCTTCGTGCTGAAAACGGAGTTGTTGCCATGCTTAATTCATCAGCAACACAATGGCGCCATCAATTCACTCTTGATATGAATTTACAAAAGGGAAGCATCATCTTGCGAGGGATTCTTTCGGGCTCCAAAAGCTATGGTCAGGAAACAATGACAGTAGTTACGGCAAACCCCGACCGAGACAATGGCGACCCGAAGGAAGAGACACGTCAATATTCACATGATCCTTCATGGAACGCCGAAATAGACGCATTCGCGAATGTCGTAATGAACGATCTACCCATTGAGAGTGGATCTTCATCTGATGCTTACCAAACGATGAGGCTCGTCCATCAAATTTACTACGCCGACCCTCAGTGGCGCGCAAGATACTTAATTCCAAATCCTGAATTGCAATGAAGGGCTGAATATGATCGGGTTTGAAGACAGGACGGTTTTTATAACTGGGGCGAGCCGCGGAATTGGTCGCGCAATTGCAGAACAATTCGTCCTGAATGGCGCCAAAGTTCTAGCCTCGGCAAGGTCAGATAATCACGACATGCATCAAATCGGTATTTCAGAATGCATATCCGTAGATTTCTCGAACCGATCAGACATCGAAAGGTGCGCGCAATTCGTTCGTGATCGAGAGCCGGACATAATCGTCAATAACGCCGCCATCAATGGCCCTTCGAAATTCGAGCAAATAGACCATGACGAGTTCTTAAGAATGCAACAGGTCAACGTTTTCGCGCCGATGGTACTGTGTCAGTCTGCAATTCCAGGTATGAGGAGACGCGGTTGGGGTCGGATCGTGAATATTTCCTCGGTTTTTTCTAAAGTTGGCAAAGAATCACGATCGCCCTATTCAGCAAGTAAATTTGCACTAGATGGCTTAACCATTTCGCTTGCAATTGAACACGCACTAGCTGGCATTTTGGCAAATTGTGTCTCGCCTGGCTTCGTCGACACTGAGATGACTCGGCGAATTCTCGGAGATGATGGAACTCGAGACATCTTGAGGTCGGTACCAATCGGTCGTCTTGCAAGACCAAACGAGGTCGCCAAACTCGTGCTATGGCTAGCCAGCGACGAAAACACATTTGTAACGGCACAAAATATCGCTATCGATGGCGGGTTTACGCGTGCCTGATGGCTTGATAATAAGCTCGCACACTGGGGACTACTCGGTCTCTTTCGTCAATCGGGTTCTTGATGATTCAGAAACTATTCTTGACGGCGATCCACACGTACTAATTGATGCCAACGTCGCGAGAATTTACAAGGCCAAACTGTCAAAGATACTGTCCCGTCCAACAACCATTGTCATTGAATCTAACGAGGACGCAAAATCGCTAAATCAAATAATTCCAATTATCGAACTACTGGTACAGAATGGGATTCGCCGACAAAATCATCTACTTGCAATCGGTGGCGGAGTCATACAAGATATAACTTGCTTCATTGCGAGTATCTTGCTCCGTGGGATCGAGTGGCGGTTCATCCCAACGACATTGCTTGCGCAAGCGGATTCATGCATTGGATCGAAGAGCTCAATAAATCTTGCGTCGGCCAAGAACATTGTCGGAACATTTTATCCTCCCCGAATTATATGGATTGATAAATCTTTTCTAGCATCACTTAGCGAGACGGAGCTACGGTCAGGACTAGGCGAAATACTCAAGGTACATGCGATTGATTCGGCCAAGTCCTTTGATGATGTCGCCGGTGAGGGGTCAGATCTTTTTCGTGATTTTGAGATGCTTGAAAAGCGAGTTTATGGTTCGCTTTTGATCAAGAAAAGATTCATAGAAATTGATGAATTTGATAAAGGTGTCCGTAATATCTTCAATTTTGGTCACAGTTTCGGTCATGCAATTGAGGCCGCCACCGAATTTAAAGTTCCTCATGGAATCGCTGTAACGATGGGAATGGACATCGCCTGTCATATTTCGCATGCGCGATCACTGATTTCAAAAGATGACTACCTGCGGATGTCGGTTGCCTTGAAGAGCAACTACGAGCCCTATGGAAATATTGAGATACCGCTAGAAGCAATGTTCTATGCACTTGCCAAGGACAAGAAGAATACATCTACCGAACTTGGCCTAATTTTTCCGGTTGGACTTCAATCATCAATTGAGATGGTGAAGGTCGCTCCCGATGGGGTCTTCCGACGCCAATTAGAAGATGCCGTTGCAGCACTCTCTTGAGTCCAAGCCAAAAATAATGAGCAGAGATATTCAAGTTGTGGTGTCAATTGAGTCTGATCTTCCGCTAAAAAATTTCGAAGGAGACGACCAATTAGTAATTTTGTGGAATTCGTTCACGGTTCCGTATTCGCTTGATCCGACTCGGACTATCTCGCTGCCACAATACATTGAAACAAATGGCGATCGCTTAAAGGAACGAATCCTTTCATTTATCAATCAGATAGGTTCATCTGAAATAGATGGCAAGACAGTAATCGAGCACCTAACTATCGCGCCAAATTTCAGTTATTGGTGGATGACGCTACTTGCGTGCAAACGCTGGAATGATTCAAGCAGGTTGATTGACGCCGTAAAACTGATCGCCTTCGAGGAAGTGCTGCTTGATGAAAAAATTAGTAAAATTTCAATTAACAACGGCGACCGTGAATTGAAGATAATTATTAAGGAGTGGTGCCAATCGAATTCCCTCCATTTTCACGATATATCTGCCGGCTCGAGACTTCCTGGTTTGCGAGAGACCAAAGCTAAATTGATTCCGCTTCCGATCAGAGCGATTATTGCTTTGGTGCGGACAATTCTCATCAGAAGAGAACTTGGCCCCCGCCAACCTCTCGTTGATACTGAAGTGGACACTCTATTCATTGACCATTTTGCCAGATTTAACAGGGAGTCGGCCGAGCGCGGAGAATTTGTCTCTGGTTTTTGGGACCCGCTGCTAGAGCATGGCAAGGAATCGCGACCGACCGTTTTTCTCCACAATTTCGTCCGCACAAGCGATACCCCTCGGCTATCTGTAGCGAGCGATCTGATTCGTAAATTGAATTTAAATAGCGATAACCGCCAACACCAACTTTTAGATTCGCCGATGGGCCTAAGAACGGTGATCCAAATTCTCGCAATCTACTCGCGCCTATTAATGGCGCGCTTTCGTATGCGTAAAGTTCGTGATCAATTTACACCCCGAGATTCAGATTTGAATCTGTGGCCGCTCTTTAGGAGGGAATGGAGCGACTCGCTAAGCGGGTCAACGGCTATGAGCCACTCGATTTTGATTACGGACATCGAACGGTTTTCGGATGTTCTTCCGTCGTGCAAGCACATCATCTATCTAATGGAAAATCAACCTTGGGAAATGGCTATCCTTCAAATTTTTAGGAATCGTCGTCAAGAGACCCTGATCGGTTATCCACACTCAACAATACGATTTTGGGACCTTCGGTATTGGACGGCAAAGCAGAATTCGGGTCTGTCGTCTTTTGCACCGCAACCAACTCCGCACGAAGTTGCAGCCAACGGTCCTCATGCCCGACTTTCTCTCGAGTCATCAGGTTTTCGGTTTCAAAGAATCGTCGATGTTGAGGCCCTCTCGTATCTGTATCTCGAACATCCTGACAAGTTAATTATTGATGATTCAAGGCAACGGGTACTCGTTCTCGGGGATTTCTTTCCAACACAGAATCTCGCATTGCTCGAGCTACTAGGCGAAGTTGATGCCGATCTTCTTAGTAGATTTGTGATTACGTTCAAAGCGCACCCCCTGTGTCGGGTCGATGGCAGTTGGATGTCTACACTTAAAATGAAGACTGACATTCGTCCCTTGGCCGAGCAACTTCGGGATTGTGACATCGTTCTTTCGACAAATGGCACAAGTGCATCGGCAGAGGCCTATCAATTTGGGGCCCGCGTGATCACAATTCTTAACGGCAATACGCCAAACTTCAGCCCCTTGCGCGATACCCCAGGCGCTCATTTTGTTTCATCGTCTAAAGAACTTGAAGAGGCTCTTGAGACACAAAGCGTGTCGCCGAGACTTGGAGGCGATGATTACTTTTGGGTCGACAATTTACTCACACGATGGCGGAAACTTTTGTCAATCGAATAATTCGAGATGATATTAGAATTGAGGCATGGACGACCTGCTCTCGCCGGACATTTTTAATAAATTCGAAATCTCGGAACACGAACAGAACGCGATTCAAAATGCTGCGGGGCTTGTAGCCGATTTAGTTGTGGCGACGATATTGACCCAAGAAACATGTCGAATTGTCGTTTCTGGCGGGCACTCCATTCAACGCACACTCGCGAGTCTTTCTCGGCTCCCGGTTCCCTGGCAACGTGTTGCCGTCTATATTGCCGATGAGCGTTGCGTCACCCCCAACGACAACTTACGAAACGACAAAATGATTAGGGAAGCTCTAGTAACTCCGGCCGGAATACGGGCCGAGCAATTTTTTAAGATTCATTCCGAGCTTGGAGCAGCCTCAGCCGCCCTGGATTATCGAAGAGAATTAGCAAAAATTTCTCACTTCGACATTGCGCTACTAGGGGTTGGCCCCGACGGCCATATCGGCAGTTTGTTCCCCGATCATCCCTCAATTGAGAGCACAGAAATTACGGTATCAATTACCGATAGCCCAAAACCCCCATCCAATAGGGTTTCGGTGGGCATCGGGATGCTGCAACGCTCAACCCACCGTATCGTTGTAGTGGTGGGAAATGAGAAGTCTGGAATGATCGCTCAGATTAACGAAGGAGCGCAACTGCCGGTGACCCTATTCAACCCAACAAACTGGTTCCTTGATGCGGGTGCTGTAAGCAAGGTGCTGAAGCATGATGCGACCATTGAGAAAGGACCCTTCAATTGAAAACCGTGATTCTCTGTGGTGGATTTGGAACGAGGATTCGAGATGTTGCCGAGGATATTCCTAAGCCGATGATTCCAATTGGCGGCTATCCGATTCTCTGGCATTTGATGAATTACTACGCAAAATTTGGCCACAACGAGTTCGTGCTTTGTCTTGGCCACAAGGGCCAGGTGATCAAGGACTTCTTCCTCAACTTCGAGTCGCACACGCGTGACTTTACAGTCACCATGGGTACCAACAAGACAATCGAATACCACTCTGAAAATGAGCAGCCAGATTGGAAGGTAACCCTGGTTGACACTGGCCCAGAATCGATGACCGGGGCGCGAGTGAAAAAAATTCAAAGCCATGTTGCTGGCGACCGATTTATGCTTACATACGGCGACGGTCTGAGCAACGTCAATATTGGAAAACTTGTAGATTTTCATTCGAAACATGGAAAGACTATGACGGTTACCGGGGTTCGACCCCCTGGACGATTCGGCGAACTGCAGTCGGATGGCAGCGGAACTGTCGTGGAGTTCAACGAAAAGCCACAGGCCACTGGCGGGCGAATCTCTGGCGGATTCTTCGTTTGCGAGCCAACCGTCTTTGATGTTCTAAGTGACCGCAACGACCTGGTTTTCGAACAGGAACCTATGCGCGAACTTGTCGCGAGACGCGAACTCGCCGTTTATGAGCACGATGATTTCTGGCAATGCATGGATACCGCCCGCGATTGGCAACTGCTAAACGGGTTGGCGTCGGGCAAAAAGGCTCCATGGTTAATCTGAAAGATGCCCTTGCGGCTCACGCTGGCAAGCGCGTACTTATCACAGGGGATACCGGGTTTAAGGGTTCGTGGCTTGGCCTTTGGCTACAACGCCATGGAGCCGATGTCTACGGATATGCGCTTGCTCCAGATGGCCCACGATCTCATTTCTCGCTATTAAACCTCGACTCTCTGATCCAACACGAGACCGGCGATATCAGAGACTTGAGGAATTTACAGAAATATTTTCTAGCAGTTCAACCAGACTGCGTTTTCCATCTGGCAGCGCAGGCATTAGTACGCCGTTCATACAGAGACCCCAAGGAAACGTTCGACACAAATGTTGGTGGTTCAATCAATGTTCTTGAATGCGTTCGTAATACACCATCCGTGCGCACACTTGTTTTCATAACGTCAGACAAGTGCTACCTGAATCAAGAAATTGAGCGTGGGTATACAGAGGAAGATCCGCTAGGGGGTCATGATCCATACAGTGCTTCGAAGGCCGCAGCCGAGATGGTCTTTGCCGCCTACAACGAATCTTTTTTCAAGAAACGTGATGGATTCGGTGCCGTATCTGTTCGCGCCGGCAACGTGATCGGTGGCGGCGACTGGTCGGAAGATCGGCTCATCCCGGATTGCGTGCGAGCGCTCAGCAACAACGAGCCGATAATTCTTCGGCGTCCGCAAGCAACTCGCCCCTGGCAGCATGTCCTGGAGCCTCTTTCTGGCTACGTGACACTTGGTGCCCGACTACTGAACAACCCAAAATCATTGGCTGCGTCATGGAACTTCGGACCGTCGGAATCTGCCGTCCACTCGGTTGAGGAAGTGGCACGCGAATGCATAAAAATTTGGGGATCCGGGGAAATCAGGATCGAAACCGACGAGAACACATTGCACGAAGCAACGCTCCTACAATTGAACTGCGAAAGGGCCAGAAAAGAACTCAAATGGTCTCCAAGGTGGGATTTCACAAAGACAATTTTCGAAACAGTTTCGTGGTATCAAGAGACTGCAAGCGAGATAAACGTGATCGACATAACTGCTAAGCAACTGGCTCAATACGAGGTTTCCGCAAATGATTGATGGCGTAGTAATTACCCCCTTAAAACAAATTCTCGACGAGCGCGGCAAGGTCATGCACATGCTCAAGGCGACTGACCCGGTCTTTAGTTCATTCGGCGAAATATATTTCTCGTGTATCTATCCGAACGTTGTCAAGGCATGGCACATACATCGCGAAATGACTCTCAACTATGCGGTCCCCCACGGTCGCATCAAATTTGTTCTCTTTGATGATCGCAACAACAGTTCAACGCGTGGCGAAATTCAAGAAATTTATCTAGGGCCCGACAACTACTGCCTCGTCACGGTTCCTCCAATGATTTGGAATGGTTTCAAGGGAATTGGAAGCGAAATGGCGCTTGTTGCTAACTGTGCTTCTATCCCCCACGATCCATCGGAGATCGAACGAAGTGACCCGAACGATGGTTCGATCCCGTATCACTGGGACTTGATTAACCGGTGAGCAGTTCGATCCTCCTTACTGGGGGATTTGGCAATGTCGGCGGTCGACTCGCCGAGCATCTTTCGAAACGAGCCGATATCCGATTGCGTCTCGGTTCTCGGGCCGTGCACACGGCGCCGAGTTGGGCAGTGCGGGCCGAGACCACTCAACTCAACCTATCGAACGCGCGGTCCATCGAACAGGCGGTCAACGGCATAGATACGATCGTGCACCTCGCCGCGCTGAACGATCTAGAGTGCGCCAACAATCCGAATTTGGCGCACGAAGTTAACGTTGTTGGCACTCGCAACCTCGTCAAGTGTTCAATTGACGCCGGCGTGCAACGCATCATTTACATGTCAACCGCACATGTCTACGGTTCTCCACTCGAAGGCCGCATCGACGAGTCGCATTCGACGGTGCCAACGCATTCGTACGGGGTGACTCATCTTGAGGCGGAACGGATCGTCGCTGATGCCCACGACGCAGGCAAAATGGTCGGTATTCGAATCAGATCCGCGAACGGTTTCGGCGCCCCCATGGACCCGAGCGTAAAAATCTGGCACATCTTGGTGAATGATCTCTGTCAACAAGCCACCCAGTCCCATGAAATAGCGCTCAAGTCGTACGGAAACCAGGAGCGAAACTTCGTACCCTTGACCGATGTGTGCGCCTCGATCGAACATTTAATGGGTCTAGACGCACGGGATACGGGAGATGGCCTTTTCAATTTCGGAGCCGACATTTCGCATTCAATCTGGGATATGACGAACCGAATTGCCGATCGGTGCGAACAAATCCTTGGATTCAAACCACCGATTATTCGGCCGCCAAGACCATTGGATGAAATTCACCATCGCCTCGACTATCGGTCCGACAGGATCAAGGAAACAGGATTCGTTCCAAAATTCAAGTTTAACGACGAGATCGATGGCTTGCTCAAATTCTGCTCACGAGAGTTTCCATTCATTAGATGAACACAAACGCACCGTTGATTTCGATTGTTATTCCAACATATAACCATGCAGAATTTTTAAAGGCCGCAATTGACTCGGTGGTTTCTCAGACTTACAGCAACTGGCGAGCGATAATTGTAAATAATTTTTCTGATGACAACACAATCCAGATAGTGTCAGACTTTAAGGATGAGCGAATTGACCTCGTAAATTTTCGCAATGACGGAGTGATCGCGGCGTCGCGAAATGAGGGTATTCGCAGCGCAACCGGAGAATTTGTCGCGTTTCTAGACTCGGATGACACTTGGAAGCCAGAGAAGCTGGCTAGATGCGCCGTGGAATTACTTGCTGGAAGAGACATCGTATGTCACGGCGAGTTGTGGACAGGGACCGATACTTCTCAGCGCGTAGTCATGTACGGGCCTCGCTCACGGGCCACGTACGACAAACTTCTTTACCGCGGCAATTGCATTTCCACTTCGGCAACAATTGTCCGCCGATCACTCCTTACGCAGCTGAATGGATTCGACGAGCGCCCGAGTTTCATTACTGCAGAAGATTACGATTTATGGATGCGCCTAGCCGGACTTACAACGAACATCGTATTTGTTCCCGAGGTCCTGGGCGAATATCGACGTCACAGCGGCAATGCCAGCAAAGCTGTCATTAGAAACGTGTCCGCTGAACTTGCAGTAATCGAAGACCACTTTTCACGACAGAGCCGTTCTCTTGTGCGACTTTGCCGACAACGCCACCGCCGTGCGCGCGCGTTTTATGGTGCTGCGAGAGCACTCGATTCAGCAGGTAATCAATCATCAGCCTTGAGATACTTTGCCAGATCGTTTGCAACCTCGCCATTTATTCTTCGGCTATATCCTGCGATTGTGCTAACTGTCGCGCATCGAGTTACCAAGCGAGCCGGTCGCTGAACGATGACTGAAACTCGCTATTTTTCACTTGCCAGACACGGATTAGCAGAGGCGCTTAGGACTATTGACATTAAGCCAGGCGACCGCGTTGCCCTCCCCGAATTTATCTGTCGCGATCTGCTCTCGTCCATCCATCACGTCGGGGCTCGGGTTGTCTATTACCCCGTAGATGAATCGCTTATGCCCATTGAATTCCCTACTGAATTGGATATAAAGGCGATCATCGCGGTTAATTACTTTGGGTTCGCTCAACCACTCGAACCATTCTATGAATATTGCCGAGTTCGTAATGCCGTGTTGATCGAAGATAATGCCCACGGATTTTTGAGCGCCGATGAAAACGGAGAAATGCTCGGAACCCGTGCCCCATTCGGAATTACGAGTATCCGTAAGACCATTCGAATCGCCGATGGTGCCTCGCTTTCAATAAGCGATAAAACATACTTAGATCGGGTCTCGCCGCAATTAATTCCGACATCTCGCAAGGCAATGCGCCCGAGCACTATCCGATTAATCTCGACAATTGATAGAAGGTTGCACACTCCGATCTTTAGAACGATGCGCGCATTTGCCCGTCGAGTTCGCAAATTCAAGACGGGGGCAGCATTGCCGGCTTCCAATCCCCGTAGCGAGACCGCACCCTTAGTGATTGCGGCACCTAACAAATCAAGCCTGAGTTTCCTCACCGGATTGAACACGACGAAGGAACAAGCACGGCGGCGGCGCCTATATATGGACCTTGAAATCGCTCTTGGGGACTTACCGTTGCGACCCATTTATCAGCGTTTGCCGATCGGGACTGTCCCTTATGGATACCCATTCCTTAGCGACGACAAAACAGCAAAGTTGGCAGAGAAGATTACAAAGGGATTTGGGGTTGAGACAATCAAGTGGCCAGATCTACCGGGCGCGATAGAGCACGGCGCACCACTCCACTACAAAAGTATTTGGCTCGTAAATTTCCTATGAACGCCACTTCCGGGTGGAGTAAGTGGACAGGAAATGGCGCCGAGTGGGACAAAGTGCTCGTGGGACTTCCGGACTCAAATGTCTATCAAAGCTGGGGATGGGGTCAGCACCGCGCTGAATTTGGTTGGAGAGTATTGCCCCTTGCATTCGTATCGGATGGCGTTGTCACTGCGCTCGCAATGACGCTTTTGAAGACGAGATTTAGAACCGTAACCGTGTCTTGGGTCCCTGGCGGACCGGTTGGTGATGTCGCCCAAGGAAGTGCGACACTAATTAATGCGGTCAGTGAGGCGACAAATACACCGGCGCTTTATGTGCACATTAATAGCATGGCGCCATACTCCGAAACGACATCAGACATCTTGCGGGTTGCTGGATGGACCCGCCCCTCTCGCCCGCTGAATACCGGAATGACCCTCGTTTACTCGTCATTCGACGAAGGCATAATTAGGCGGAGCTTGTTGTCAAAGAATTGGAACCGCAATCTAACTAGAGGCGAGCAAAGGAATCTCACGGTCACCGAGTGGCGCGATGCGACCGGGCGAGAGATCGCCGAGATTACGAACGAAATGCTCAACTTCAAGAGTCTTCCAGGCCTCGCGGGGACGAGTGAAGCGGCTGATTCGCTGCTCCGACTATTTGCAACACAAATTTTGATGACTAAATGCACCGATGCCGAGGGCAATACGCTGGCTTTAGTCATCAAAATTTGTGTTGCTAATAGTCGGAGCAGCGAATCAGCCGCTTCGCTCGTCCCCGCGAGGCCTGCAAGCCTCTTGAA
>JBKJMC010000018.1:0-4941 GCA_046596615.1 Ilumatobacteraceae bacterium
GTCACGACCTGTCATCACCTGAGTTGCATTGCGCATGCCACAGTTGGGTTCGCAGGAGTGGTTAATTGAATCGCCCGGTTCGCGATATTTCGGTCCCACGAAAAAGAGGTTGGATTCTGCTTCGATCGATCGAGAGATACGGTCGGCATCGAATTTCGATAGTTCGTCACGAGTGGCGGCGACCCCTCCAAATGTTGCGATCACGGAGAAGCGAGGGATTGCCGAGACAGCGAAACTGCCGTAACCCTTGCCGTCGACAAGATTGGTGCTGGCGAGAGGTGAAAGAAAGTTGTCCACTCTTGTTCCAGATTATTGCCAAAAACGGACAATGGCCGAACACGGCTCTACTTAAGAGATTCACAGCCTCAACTCCGCCCGCCGTGCTGATTTTACGATATCGGGCACTACAGTAATTCAGGCAATAAACATGCATCAAGAGAGTTACATCAAGAGAGACCATTTGGTCCGGCAACCGGGGCAGTCCCACGGTGCCAATCCACCTTCGGGTGGGGATGTGGCTTCGCCTTCACGGCGAAGCAACGGACCATCTCTCAGCGTGGTGCTCTATTGCGTATGCCCCAATGGCGATCCTAGTTCTACAAGAATTGAAAGTGCATATGACTCGCAACGATTACCCCGCAACAGGTGCATGGCAGCCCGGCCAGCCCGCTGGTCGCCGCACGTTCGCGAACTTTCCCGCCGACCGCCCGTTCGCGCTCGATGGTGGCACTTCGCTTCGAGATGTGACAATCGCCTACGAAACATGGGGCACGCTTAACGATCAAAAAACTAATGCGGTTTTGCTATGCCACGCGTGGACTGGCGACAGCCACGCAGCTGGGCCGGCACAGGACGGCCACCCGGCGCCGGGATGGTGGGAGAACGCCATCGGTCCCGGACGCGCGATCGACACCGATCGTTGGTTCGTTGTATGCAGCAACGTAATCGGTGGATGCCAGGGTTCAACCGGCCCCGCATCTGCCCATCCCGACGACGCCAAGCCCTACGCCTCGCGATTTCCTGTGATCACAGTGCGCGACATGGTGCGCGCGCAGGTCCGACTCACGGACATGCTCGAAATTCCTGCCTGGCACTCGATCGTCGGTGGATCAATGGGTGGCATGCAGGTACTCGAATGGGCGATCACCTTCCCTGATCGGGTGCGCACGATCGTGCCGATCGCTACATGCGCGCAGGCAACTGCGCAGCAAATCGCCTGGGGCGCAATCGGTCGCCGGGCGATCGCGCTCGATCCGAAATGGTGTGGCGGCGAATATTAAGACGCCGCAGCCGGTGATGGCCCGTGGGAGGGCCTTTCGATCGCGCGCATGATTTCGCAAGTCACATTTCGCAGCGACAACGTATTTACGGACCGCTTTGGCCGCGAACTGGCGGACAGCGACGCGCTTCACAACGGGCTCGGACTTTGGGATCGCTTTGAGGTCGAGGGCTATCTCGACCATCACGGTGATCGACTTAACCGCCGCTTCGACGCCAACAGCTATTTGCTGATCGGCAAGGCAATGGATCTGCACGACGTCGCCCGCGGTCGCGGTGGGCTCGAGCGCGCCATGAGTCGGATTCGCGCGAATGCCCTGGTAATGGGCGTTTCTAGCGACATGCTGTACCCGACATACCAGCAGCAACAGTTGCATTCGCTGATCAGCGGCAACGGGGTGCCGAGCACCTATATCGAGGTTGACTCGCCCCATGGTCACGACGCCTTCCTGCTCAACCTCGATCAAGTCGGACCGCCGATCGGTCGTTTTCTTGCGACCAATTTTGCGGGGTAGTTTTGTCTGTAATGATCTTCCCGGCTTCGATTGACTCTGCGTTGTTGGCGATCGCGCCAAAGGTGGGTGCAATCGGCCTATTGCTGGTCGCAACTGGCCTCGCACTCGTGGGCCTGACATTGAGGTTCTGGTCGTCGGCGCGACCAGAAACGGTGGCACTCGCTCCACTCGAAATTATGAGCGATCGCCGCTATCAGAGGGCGACAGAAAATGAGCGCTCCGCAATGGTCGACGCGGTGCGCAGTTTAGTCTCGACGGCGCCACCTGGCGAAGTACGCCTAACGGCAGGCTCGACGCCAAGAAATCTCGGTTCAAATTCGTCATCGAGAGAATCTTCCGGAGCGCAACCCACTCGCCGTGCGCCAATCGACCCGCTCATAAAGTAGTTTTGGGTGATGGCCACACCATTCAATCCCGACGAGATGATTGCCCGGTTTGCCGAACGGGCAGCAGCGGTCAAGCGCAGGCCGCTGCCACCAGTTGCCGGCGAAGAGCGCCAAATGTTCTTGGCGCAGGCGCAAGCCGACTTTCAGGACTTCGCGATGATCGGCGACGCCGCTGTTGATCTGCAAGACGGAGTGCTAACTCTGCGAATTGATCTGCGCGGCCCCGAAGCCCACAAGTGAACCAAGCGGCGGGTGCGGCCCACGCCGAGCCACTGTGGCGGCGCGAGGCTCCGCTATTGGCCGCGCTTTTCTCGGTGTTGTTTTGGGGTGTTGGGCCGCTGATCGTGCGCGGTGTCAGCGCCACCACGCCGACGATCATGATTGTGCGGCTCACTGCGGCGATACCGGTGATGGCCTACATTGCCTCGCGCACTGGTGGTCGTATCGACAAGAGAATTATGAAGTTGACCTTTTGCTCCGGAATATTCTCGTTTCTTTCGATGGCGCTAAGTTTTGAATCGCTTCGGCATACGTCGATAGCCAATCTGACACTCATCGACTCGCTTGCGCCATTGCTGCTGATGATCGTAGCGCCACGCCTTTTAAATGAAAGCGTGACTCGCGTGCAGGTGCTGCTCGGGTTCGCTGCTCTCGCCGGAATCGGAGCGGTCATCTTTGGAGCGGGATCTGAAAGCGGCGCAACTCTTTACGGCGACGCGCTTGCGGTTACCGGCACTTTCATGTGGGCAACGTATTTGATATTCGCTAAGAAGTCGCGCACGTCCGGGGTGAACAATTGGGCGTTTCTCGGCGGCAACTATGCCTGGTCGGCGCTGTTGTGCATTCCGTGGGGAATATTCGTCGGCATCCGCTTCGGCGACCTCGACGACCGTGATCTCGTGCTGTTGGGTTCGATGGTTGTAGTGCAGGGAATCGGTGCGCACGGCCTCCACACGTGGGCACTTAAACACATCGATGTCACGATTGCCTCGATGCTGACTCTCGGCTGCCCGGTGATTTCAATCATCGGCGCATATTTCGTCTACAACGAGAGCATCACCGCGGTGCAATTCGCGGGAGCGGTTTGCGTGCTGGTATCCCTCGGCGGCGTTACCAACCTCGCGAAGCGACGTCTGCGTCTCGAGCGCGAGACCGCGCTGGCAGCGCTTTAGGCTCGCGTTTTCGTGCCTGCATTGGAGTTGGCCCGGCGCCGAATCGTCGGAACGCTGTATGCGTTTCCAGAATCTGCGGTCTTTGTCGCCGTTTTTGCGTGGTCGTTCGGTCCGATATTTATGAATGCGGTCGATGTCTCGGTTAACTCCTTGATCTTTTATCGGGCCATTTTCTGGCCACCGGTTTTGTACGCGATCATGCGAGCCCGAAGGATCAGCGTCACGATGTCGGCAATGAAGATCGCCTTCGTTCCAGGTGTGTTCTTCGGCCTCGCGACAATCGTCGGATTCATCTCTCTGCGAACAACTTCGATCGCCAATGCCACGATCATCGGCAACGTCTCAACCGCGCTCGTGCTATTCGTGGCCCCACGATTTTTGAATGAGAGTATCAATCGCATGCAGGTATTTTTCGCGCTGCTTAGTTTCGCCGGCGTGGCCGCGGTCGCATTTGGGGCAGGCAACACCGGAGGCGCAACTCTGTCCGGTGACGCCTACGGCTTGGCCAATGCGGTTTTGTGGACGGGCTTCTACGTTTCATCGAAGCGCGCCCGCGCAGAAGGCGTGAGTACTTGGGGTTTCATGTTTGGGGTCAGCGTCGCCCAGGTGGTTGTGGTCACGCCGTGGGTACTGGCCACCTCGAACGATCTCGGCGCGCTATCGATTCGCGATTTTGTACTGATCGTCTCTCTGGTGATTGGCGTCGGCACGACTGGCCACACCATGCTCGTTTGGGCGCAGGGGCATGTCGAGGCCACGACTTCGTCGCTGATCTGCCTATTAACCCCGGTTGGATCGATGATCGCGGCCTGGATATTTTTCCGTCAAGGGGTGACGATCATTCAGTTGTTCGGCGGGGCGGTGGTGCTGGCGTCATTGGCCGCAGTGGTGCGCTCCAGCACATCTGGCGCAACTAAACGCGCCTCGTTGATCGTCGTTGACCCCCTGATAAACTAATTAAGTTAGTTTGCGGACGTGGCTCAGTTGGTAGAGCATCACCTTGCCAAGGTGAGGGTCGCGAGTTCGAATCTCGTCGTCCGCTCGAAATGATTGCGAATGTAGTTTCAGAAGCCCGCGCTGCATTCAATGCGGGAGTTACTAAGCCTCTCGATTGGCGTCGTGCGCAACTCAAGGCGATCATCAAGATGCTCGAAGAGCATTCTGATGACTTCGAGGCCGCGCTAGGCACCGACCTTGGTCGAAGTCCAGAAGAGTCATTTCTCCTAGATATCGCGCTGACCGTGAGCGAAGTCAAGCTGTTGATCAAGAACCTTGCCAAGTGGACGGCTCCGCGCAAGGTTCCGACTAAGGCCGTATCGCAACCCGGATCTTCGAAGATGGTCCCGCAGCCGCTGGGCGTAGTGTTAGTGATTGCGCCTTGGAATTACCCAGTGCAGTTGTTGCTGGTCCCAGTTGCCGGCGCGATTGCGGCTGGCAACGCGGTGGTGATGAAGCCGTCCGAGGTCTCTGCGACGACCTCTGCACTATTGGGCAAATTGGTGCCGATGTATTTAGACAGCAAGGCCATTTCAATTGTCGAAGGCGCGGTTGAGACAGCGACCGAACTTCTTGAGCAGAAGTTCGACCACA
>JBKJMC010000087.1:0-2994 GCA_046596615.1 Ilumatobacteraceae bacterium
CCGGGTTGCATGGTCACGCCCAACAAGCAGTCGCCCGCCTCCATTGTGCGCTTCTGGTGACTCACTATTAATAGCTGAGCCTCTTGGCGAAATTCGTTGACGAGGCTCAAGAAGCGGTGCAGGTTGACGTCGTCGAGAGCGGCCTCGACCTCGTCCATCACATAGAACGGAGACGGTCGACTGCGAAAGACGGCGAACAAAAACGCCAGCGCCGTCAGCGAGCGCTCGCCGCCAGAAAGCAGCGACAACTTCTTGACGTTCTTGCCACTCGGTTTGGCCTCAACCTCGATGCCGGTGTTCAGCAGGTCGTTCGGAAGCGTTAGCGTCAATTTACCAACGCCTCCAGGGAAGAGCATCGCGAACAGTTTTTCGAAGTTGTCACGCACGTCGGCAAAAGCCATCGCGAAGGTTGACTGAATCTCGACGTCGACCTGCTTGATCACCTTGATTAACTCGCGACGCGAATTCTTCACATCGTCGAGTTGTTCGTCTAAGAACGTGTGGCGGTTCTGCAACTCATTGAACTCTTCGAGGGCCAGCGGATTGATCGGCCCCATCATCCGCAACTCGCGCTCGAGTTCGCGCAAGCGCGAGACGGGCGTCATATTTTCTGGCAGCGCAGGCAGCTCGGCGTCGATCGCCACCAGCGGCTCGACTTGCTGATCGCGTCGCAACGCGTCGATCGCCGCTTCGAGTCGCATGCGCACCTCGGCCTCTTCGATCTCTACGCGGCGGTTTCGCTCGCGGCGCTCTTCGAGAAATTGCTCGTTGCCGGAACGATCGCGGCGCGACTCGTCAAGGCGTTGCGAGATGGCACGCACCTCGTCGCTTTGGCGGCGGCGTGTATCTTGCAATTCGACCTGTCGCGAATCGAGAGACGAGCTGTGACGATCGACCAAATAACTTAGGCGCACGATCGCGTTCAGCGTGGCTTCGATGCGGCGGCGGCGCTCGGCGGCGGCGTTACGGGCGTCGGCGTCGGCGCTCAGCCGCTTGTCAATATCGGCTAGCCGAGACTCGAGAAACTGGCGACGCTCTTGCAAGCCTGCGGTCTTGACTTCGAGGTCGTTGCGCAACACCGACAGCAGCGCTTGCAACTCTGCCTGCACCGAGCGCAGCGTGTCATATGCGCTCGAGAGTTGCTCGTTGCTGCTCGCGCCTTGATTGCGATGGCGCTCGAGCAGACTAAGCGCGGCAGTGTGGGCGTCGCGTCCCTGCACAACATTCATGCGGCGCGCCGCGAGCTCATCCTCGGCTGCGCGCAGGGCGTCGCCCACCCTCGAGGCGCGGCTGACGGCTTCCTCGAGTGCGGCGGCGGTTATCGTGCTGGTGCCAACCTTCATGCCCGACGACGCAAAGCGCTCTCCGTCGCCGGTGATCACGACCACGTCTGGGTGCGCTAGCGCGACATCGACGGCGTCTGTCCACGACTGCACGAATACGACCCGTGCGAGCAACACATCGAGCAGGCGGTTGATTTGCATCTCGTGCTCGCCCGATTTGGCGCGCACGCCGGGGCGCAGGCTCACTCCATTATCGATCGTTGGCGCAGTCGGAACGCGCGTGATGGCATTCAGCGCCAGCACCGCGCCGATGTGCCGGCCCTGGCGCAACTGCTGCAACGCGCGACGGGCGGCATCGGCATCAGTTGTAACCATTGCCGCGAGCGATTCGCCGAGCGCGATCTGCACCGCCGAACGGCGTTCGCCGTCGATTTCCAGAAGATCACCAAAAGTGCCAACACTGCCATCAAAACCGCGCAGCACAGAACTGCCCGCGCGGGTGGTTTCGAGCGACGACTGCAGCGCCTGCACCCGCGCGTTGGCCAACAGCGAATCAGACGACGCGGTGGCGTGCACGGCCAACGCCGCGTCGAGCACAGCCTCGGCGGCGATGCGGGCTGTGTCGGCTGTGGCGAGTCGTTGCAACAGGTCGATCTCGGCGCGCGACTCGTTGCCGACAACTGCGCGCAGGCGATCGATCTCTTCGTTTAACCCGCGCACGTGCCCGTTAAGTTCGGTGACCTTTTCTGTCGCGGTGCGCGCATCCTCGAGGCTGCCCATGCTGTCGGCGTCGCCAGACTTCGCGACCTTCTCGATGGCCATGAGTTGTTCGATCACTCTTTGCAGCTCGACCTTCAGTGTCGCGGCGTCGGCCTCTAGGGCGGCAACGACACCGGAATCCATTAGTTGACCTCGGTCGCGCTCGACCGACCGCTTGCGTTCAGACAACACTGCGAGCAGACCGCGGGCGCGGCCGCGAAGTTGTTCGATGCGCACTAGTTCGTCGTTAACTCCCGAGTCACCGCGCGCAGAGAGCAGCGCCTCGTCGGCCATGACCGCCGTGTCGAGTGCCGACAGTCGCGCCCGCAATCCGCGTTCGGCCTGCTCGCCTTCGAGTTTGTCGGTGGCCAAGTTGCCGAGCCGCTTTCGAAAACTAGAAATCTCGCGACCCGCCAAGAACACATGCAGGCTGCGCAATTCGGCGATCAACGCGCCGTGTCGACGCGCCGAGTCGGCTTGGCGCTCGAGCGGCTTCAAGTTGCGGCGCACCTCGCGAAGCAAGTCTTGCGCGCGCATCAGGTCGGCCTCTGTGCTGTCAAGTCGGCGCTGCGCCTTCTCGCGGCGCTTGCGGTGCTTGAGCACGCCCGACGCTTCTTCGATAATTGCGCGGCGATCTTCTGGCCGCGCGTTGAGCACCGAGTCGATCTGGCCCTGGCTGACAATGACGTGTTGCTGACGACCGACGCCCGCATCCGACAAAAGTTCTTGGACGTCTAACAAGCGGCAGTCGACACCGTTAATCGCGTACGCACTCTCGCCGCTGCGAAACAAAATTCGGCTGACGGAGACCTCGGTGAACTCGATCGGCAGCAGGCCCGCTGAGTTGTCGATGGTCAGTGTGACCTCGGCGCGACCCAGAGCCGGCCGCTTGGCTGTGCCAGCGAAAATTACATCGTCCATCTTTTGACTGCGCACTGCCGACGGTGCTTGG
>JBKJMC010000008.1:0-3343 GCA_046596615.1 Ilumatobacteraceae bacterium
GTTCTGCTGGCTTGGGTGATAACTACATAACAGCGTGTACTCACCCGCCGCCACCTGCACGCCGTGACCAAACTTGGGTCTAGGCGATACGCCGAGATCACTGCACATCGCCTGGTAGGCAACGCCGCCCAGGCAGACGATCACCTTGGCGCGCGACAGCATTTCAAGTTCGCGACGCAAGAACGGGGCGCACTTCTTGCGCTCAGCAGTAGTCGGCTTATTGAGCGGCGGCGCACACTTGACAGTGACCGTGACCCAAGCGTTTTCTAATTTTAGACCATCGCCTCGGCGCACCGATTCGGGCTGATTGGCGAGACCGGCACGGTGCATCGCGCGAAACAGCCAGTCGCCGCTACGGTCGCCCGTGAATACGCGACCCGTGCGATTAGCGCCGTGCGCGCCGGGGGCAAGCCCGACCACGACGATCTGCGCTCTTTCGTCGCCAAAGCCCGCGACCGGTTTGCCCCAATACTCCTCGTCGCGATAGGCGGCCTTTTTATCTAGGGCAACCTGTGTGCACCAGTTATTAAGCCGGCTGCATTTCGTGCACGAAATGACCTCGTGCCCGAGTTTTTGTAGGTCGCTCACTGGGGCGACGATACGCCCTGTGGGGGTAAGTTGGATGGTTGGTTATGGCAAAAAAATCCGCAGACCCAAAACACAGCAGCACGCTGGTCCTATTAGTGCGCCATGGCCTGACTCCGACCACTGGAAAGCTGTTGCCTGGCCGCGCGGCAGGGCTACACCTAGCAGAAAAGGGTGTGGCCGAGGCCATCAATGTGGCCAAGCGTCTTCGCGAGATCTCGAAGGTCGCGGCGATCTACGCCTCGCCGCTTGAACGCGCCCGCGAGACCGCCGCCCCAATCGGCGCGGCCTTCAAACAGAAAGTTCTGATCCACAAAGGTCTGATCGAATGCGACTTCGGCGATTGGACCGGCGCGCAACTTTCATCGTTGATGAAAAAACCAGAGTGGGCTACCGTGCAGCGCGCCCCGAGCACATTTCGATTTCCTAATGGAGAGAGTTTTACAGAGATGCAGTCGCGCATGGTCGGCGCCCTCGATAGCATTCGCGCCAAGCACCCTGGCCAAGTCGTTGTCTGCGTCAGCCACGCCGACCCAATTAAGGCCGCCGTCGCCCACGCGATGGGCACGCACCTTGATTTATTTCAGCGCATCGTGATCAGCACATGCTCGGTGAGCGCGATCTCGTACTCGGCGTTTGGCCCAATAGTGCTGACTGTTAACTCAACCGGCGGGTCGCTCGGCGACCTGCGCGCCTCATGAATCGGCACGTCATGATTCGGCCCGGCATGATTCGGCACGTCATGAACGAAATCACAGCGTGAGCAGCTCTTTCGAGTTCGACGGCGCCACGGCATTCACCGCCGGCACAATCGGAGAACCCGGTCAGCGCGTGTTTCTAATTCAGGTGCGCAGCGATACCAGCCGCGTGACATTGAAATGCGAGAAGCAGCAGGTCACCGCGATCTCTCAATATTTGCGCCAACTTTTGGCGGATGCCCCAGACGCTTACGACCGCCCACTTGAAAATACGATGCAGTTGGTCGCGCCGATCGAAGTTGAGTTCGTGCTCGGCACCGTTGGACTCGCCTACGACCAACGCAACGACCGAGTCGTACTGCAACTCGACGAGATCTCACCAACCGACGAAAATGGCGAACCAGATCCAGACTTCGAACCCGGTCGCGTGCGCGCCTTTATTACTCGAGGTCAGGCCGCCGCATTTTGTGAGCACGCCGACGATGTGGTGGCTTCGGGGCGCCCACTCTGCGTTTTCTGCGCACGCCCGATAAATGTTGACGGACACATGTGCCCCCGAATGAACTGATCTTCGAGGGTGACGCTCTTTCGCTCCTGGCAAATGGCGAGATAGATGTCGTACAGCGCATGCCGTACAGCAGTAATGCGACATATCTGGTGACGGTTACACTCGGCGAGCAGTCGACGCGTGCCATTTACAAACCACTTCGCGGAGAGAGACCGTTATGGGATTTCGAGCCAGGGTTGCACCGCCGCGAGGTCGCCGCATATCGCTTGTCTGAGGCCATGGGCCTAGGCATCGTGCCCCCGACGGTGCTGCGCGACGGCCCAGCCGGCGAAGGATCAGTGCAGTTTTTTATCGACGCCGATGTCGAGGCCCACTATTTCAATTTGTTCGAACAACACCCCGAACTACACGACGCATTCAGAGACATGTGCGCCTTCGACATCGTCGCCAACAACACCGACCGCAAGGCCGGCCACTGCCTGATTGACAAGACTCACCAGGTCTGGGGCATTGATCACGGTGTTTGTTTCTCGGCCGATTTCAAACTTCGCACGGTAATTTGGGAATTCGGCGGCGAAGAATTACCACCGTCGCTAGCCACGGCGTGCGCGAATTTGGCCAAGACGGTGCCGCTCGAGGTGGCCACGCTGCTGGCCGACGACGAGATCACCGCGTTGCAAGAACGGGCGCAGTGGCTCGTCGGCGGCGGCGCATTCCCCGTCGATCGCAGCCGTTCGCGTTACCCGTGGCCACTCGTTTGACACCTCAATGTTGAAACACTTAGACGACCTTGTCACGAGGGCAGACCTCGACGGATTGGTGCGCTTGATTGATGCCACGTGTGCCAGTCGAGATTGGACACACCTGCTCGAGATTCGCTCCGCAGCCAGACTGGCCGTAAAAACCGGAAGACAACTTTGGCCCGCAGCGACGCTGGCCGAATACCGACTCGCATTGCACGCGCCGGCCGAGATCGCCACGCAGGTTCTGCGCCAAGAGGCCAGCAGGTTCACCCTCGGCCCTCTGACTGAAGTGATTGCCCAGCATCACACCTGGGATCAATTGGCGGAGTTTCTTCCGCACGATCCACAATCCACGTACGTTGCTTATGAATGCGCGCTGCGCGGCAATGAGATATCGAATGCAAGCGACCTGTTCCCCGCACTTGAGATCCCATTGCAGTGTTCGATTTGGGAGCCGCAATATCAACTCGCCGTTTACGCGGACAACGAAGCCACGTTCGACGCGCCGATGTTGCCACGCACGTCTGTCGCCATGAACTGCGCCATTCCAGACGGCGACGCCGTAACCGCGTCACAAATTGATAACGAATTTGTCGAGCGGGCCGCGCACCAACTAGTCGAGGCCTGGACGGCGCAATCGAATGGCCGTTGCACCGCTGTGCTCGCCAGCGGTGAATTAGCAAATGCTCTCGGCGCGCTCGTTGACCTGCAAACCAAGAGCGTCAACTTGCGCGCACTTTCGAGCCAAGACGCCCTACGGTGGTTGGCTTGGGCCGGCGCCAGCGGCGGAGCGTACGGTCGGCGCCGCG
>JBKJMC010000024.1:0-4288 GCA_046596615.1 Ilumatobacteraceae bacterium
CTTAGTCGCGCTCCATGTATGAACAGTATCCACGTAAGAATTCCCGATGAAATCAACGGGGCGAAAAAAATCATCGAGCTAGTACCGATGCGTAAACCTGCAGCGTCTGCTGATTTATCAAATCAGAGCCGAATTCGGCCTCCGCGCGCTTCCGACTCTCAACTCCCATCCGTGTACGCATCTCTGGGTTAAGCATCAAGAGTTCCAGAGCGTTCGCGAGGGCGACTGGGTCTCGCGGGGGCACCAACATTCCGTTTACACCATGTTTGACAACTTCTCTACACCCCGGAACATCCGTTGCAACTAGAGCACGCCCTACCGCCGCGGCCTCGATCAATGTTTTTGGAAGACCCTCACGATACGAGGGCAAGCAAACAATATTGGATTTACCGATGATTTCGGGAATATCATCACGGCGACCCAGCCATTCAATTGCACCACTTGCCTGCAATTCACGGAGCCTCCATGAAGTAAGCGAGGCAGGGTTGCCATTGTCAACATCGCCGACCAATCGAAAGATCGCATCTGGGAACTTTCTCTTCAGTAACGACGCGGACTCGGCGAACTCTTCGATGCCCTTATCCCGAAGCATTCTGGCAATAAGTGTGACGACCATTCCGGCAGGCGGCTCGGTCGTTTGTTGAAAACGATTCAGGTCGACACCCGCGCCGCGGATGAGGGAGATATTTTCAACCTTTACGAAACCTTTATTAACGAGTTGCTTATAGTCATCGGAGTTCTCAATAATGACGTGGCTACGTCTTGCACCAAGAAGTCGTTTGAGAATAAAGGTAATTATCGGGCGAAGCACTCGCGCCATTGTGTCGGTAGAGGAGTATATGTATCCCATCCCGATTGGAGCGTTAACTACTTGCACGTCTCGAAGTAGGAAAGATGCAATTGTTCCGACAACTATCGGCTTTAAAGCAACATGATGGAGAATATCGGGGCGAAATTGTCGATAGATAATTGCCAGTCTGAAGACAACCACCACTTCCCGCAGGGGATTTAAACCACGTCTGGACGAATTCACCCGAAAGACAGAAATGCCAAAGTCTTCAATCGCTTTGGCGTCCGCGGTGCATCGCGTGGCTAGACCGACCACAAAACCGTTATTTTTCGCGGCTAGCGCCCTATCCAAAAAATGTGAGTTAAATGCCCAGTCTTCGTTTACAACGAAGAGAATCCTTGCGGCCGACTCGTCGACGGTCTCACCAATCATTGGTAATTGCAAGAATAGGTTTTCTGGACTGAGGCACATTTTGAGAGCTTTGTCGTTGCGCCAAACTTGCTACGGCAAATGTTGCCATAACTGCGAGAAATGGCAGGTTTTGCCGTGATGAATTCCAGTCTGTTTGTGAGGTTAGGCCAAACAGAAATACAAACGAAAACAATAGGCTTCGCTTCATTGCGCCAAGCTGTTCGCGATGCCGCAAGATCGTAAGCAGGAACAATACTGGGACTATCAGGGACTCGATAAAAACAATTCTTGAAAGAAGCAACTGACTAATTGGAAGATTTACCACTTCGGGGCCGAGTGTCAAAAACTGTAATCCGACGAGGTTAGAAAATAATCGAACGAATTTTTCTATTGAAAATACACTGACTGGTAGTCGAAACGAAAGACCTGATTGAATGCTCGCCCCGACAAAGTAAGAATATGCACCGAAGGCGTAGAGAATAATAGAACTGAATACGAGATTGGGAAGATCTCGATTCTTTTGCCGTAAACCTATCAGGGACGAAACGATAGCTCCGACACAAATTGCAACCGCAAGATGGGGCCTTAGCAAAAACACGAACACCAACGCGATTAGCCTCGGACGCAATGTAGGCCGCAGGAAACAGACCATCGTGAAATAGACAATAAATAGATCTCTTAATGCGAGAGTAGAAATAAATATAGAGGTAGGTCCGACGATTAGATACATCTTCCATAACGGAAATGAGGAATTGCGATCGAGAATGAACTTTTTGGCTTCGTCGTATGTGCAGAGAAGAAATATTAGTTGCATCGCTTTAATCGCGAGCATTGGATTAATGCCAAAATTAGATGCAATCATGGCCGGAATAGTAACAACGTATCTATAGTTGATGATGTCAGTGATGTTTAGGTGGATGCCGGCTTTTAGGTAGATCGAAATCAACTGTTGGTGCCAGAGTTGATCATTTGAATAAAATAGAACCTGTTCTTCTCCGTATCTAAAGTAGATAGCTATAACCACGATTGTCCAGATGCTGGTTGCGATCATGGTGTAGAAGTCAACGCGTCCATTTCGATTCCGAACAATTAAAACCAGAAGGGCAATCAAAATCGCTTGGATGGAGTAAGTGATCATTATCTAAGCAGCCATGTTAGTGAATCGCAGTAACTTCGCGAATGCCATTTGAATTCGCCTTCGCACAAATTTCGCCGTAAGCCAGATAATCGAAGCTGTCATCTGCCAGAAGCCCAAATGATCGCGGCGAAACAGAGAAATCATTGTTGATAACTCGCCCAAGTACATCGGGTTCGTTTTGCTGCTTAAACCAGTTTTACCTAACGCGGGTTTAAAAAGGCGGGTGAGTGGCAATTCCAAGAAGTAAGCCTGACCGAGCCGTCTAACGATTTCTAGCCAAAGCAGATAATCCTCAGAATATCGTTGTGATTCGGTGAATCTCTCGATGATTTCCCGCTTCACCATAACGGTCGGAGTTGAAAGTCGATTCCGTATCAGGAAGTCCTTAAAATCGAAAGTTTTATATTTTCCCTCATTTTCGATGTTCGACCATTTGAACGTGTCTTTGTAAATGTCGTATGAATGGCCACAAAGAACTATGGCTGCATTTTCGGTCATAAATTTGTACTGAATCGACAGTTTTTCTGGATGCCACGCGTCATCTGCATCGAGAAACGCGACAAAGTCTCCAGTGGATTGCGCCCAAGCAGAATTTCGACTCGCTGAAGGGCCAAGATTGGTCGAGTGTTCAATCAGCGTAACGCTGACTGCAGGGTCGTCCCATCTAGTCACAATTTCCCGGCTTTGATCGCTGCTTGCATCATCAACGACGAAGACTTCGCTAGGAAGAAGTAATTGCGCGGCGACCGATCTAAGGGCCCTCTCGATCGTGTCGGCCGAATTAAACATCGGAATTATGACGGAAACCGGCGCGCGGCCTGCCGTCATGTTCTTAGCCTCATCCAGTCCCAATTGCCCTCCAACTTTGAACCAAATATTCGCACGTTGTCTCTAGACCAGATATCTGTTCTCTCGAGGGCCAACTTATCGCTATTCGCATCAACCTTTCCGAAATGACTGCATGCCGCTAGCTCGAAGCCGACTTTCTGAACGGCGGACTTGACATTGTTGTCCAAGGCCCCGTGCGGGTACGCCATCGATGTGATTTCCTTGCCGATCGTATCCTCGAGCCATTTCTTGCTAGAAATTAGTTCTCCTTCCAACTCGGAGGGGGAGCATTCGGTAAGTCTCTTGTGGCTGTAGCCATGCGCGCCAATTGTTACGCCGGGTAGGCCAGCCAGTTCGCAAAGCATTGTCTCGTTCAGATACCTGCCATCGCCAGATCTTAAAAAACCGGGATTGATGAATATATGAAACGGAAAGCCGCGCTCGACGAGTAGTGGTGCCGCGATCTCAAGATTGTCGCGGTAGCCATCATCAAAAGTTATGGCTACGCCTATTTCGTCAATCTCGAAGAAAGTCCGCACCGCAAGGTCGTCCTCGGCGCGGTGTTCGCTGAGGTAATCAAGGTGATTAGTAAACCGACTTCGAGAGATGCTGTAAGTATCGGACCTATCCGCAGCCGAGTCTGTTGCTACCGAGTGGTACATAAGGATTCTCAGACCGCGTGCGGGATTAATGAGAGTATTTTTGACGCGATATCCAGCGCTTATTAATTCCCCAGCAACCCGCTTCCAACTTTGCATAGGTCTCCTGGGCCAGATGGGTTGATCTATAGCCTGTTCATTCGCTTCGCAACCGACGGGAAATCATCCTACTAATGAATGCACTCAGAATTCGCGGGCGACTTATTACCCACTCTCCTTGGTATTCGAAGTCGAGTGCCCCGATTCCCTTCTTGAAATTATAGACGCCCCGGTTATTCGTCGAGTCTGCGCCGCTGAGGTCGTAATATGTGACGCCATCTCGCTCGCACAGCGCGATAATTTTCCAAAGACAAAGATTTGACGCGTATTCCTTGCGGCCGGCGGGGGTCGACGCAGCGAAGATATCGAATGCCTTGTTACCAAGTTTTATCACTCCGCGGAAAGCCAGCGTATTGCCCTCGG
>JBKJMC010000054.1:0-4041 GCA_046596615.1 Ilumatobacteraceae bacterium
GCGCCGGCGCACATCACGCACGGCTCCAGCGTGACCACGAGCGTGCACTCGCTGAGTCTCCAGTGGCCAATCGCGTGCGCGGCATCGCGCAACGCAAGTACCTCGGCATGGGCGGTCGGATCCTGAGAAATTTCGCGCTCGTTGTGGCGGGCCGCAATGACGACACCGCCGCGTACGACGACGGCTCCAACGGGAACTTCTCCAAGGGCGGCGGCTCGCGTTGCCAGGCGCAGCGCCAATTGCATCGCGGCGTGGTCATCGGCGACCTCGTCACCGATGATGAGGGATTCCCTATCCATCAATTAACTTTTCTCGACTTAGGAATTAGTGTTTTGACTAAACATGACGTCGGCCCGCCGTTGCAATTCTTCAGGCGCAACATCCTCAATGTGGGTCATAATAACCCACTGATGCCCAAACGGGTCCATAACACTTCCGGTTCGGTCTCCGTGAAATTGATCCTTAACCGTCCCTTCTCCTATCGCAGTGGCTCCCAAGGCAATGGCCTTGGCAAACACCGCGTCCACATCTTCGACATAAAGGGCAAGGGATACCGGTGTGCCGCCGATAGTTTTCGGACCCCAGTTGCGCCATTGCTCGTTCTCTTCCGACAGCATGATCTTAGAATCACCAATTTCAATTTCGGCGTGTGCAATTGTCCCGTCTGCCATCGAAATGCGGTAGTTTTCTTTGGCGCCAAACGCATGCTTATAAAATTCAATTGCTTTCGAAGCACCCTTGATGCACAGGTAGGGGGTAATCGCGCGATAATGCTCGGGGATAGGTTGAGTCTTAATCATCTGCATAGAGTAACGGTTACGCTGGGTTTGGCTGGAATGAACGAATACCTCATCCTTTTCGGGATCGTCCTTGGCATTAACCTGATGCCCGCATTCGGACCACCCACATGGTCGGTGATTGTAATTTACGGACTCGATACGAAAATTCCAGTTGCGGCGCTCGTCGCCACCGGCGCCACGGCGGCCGCGCTGGGTCGCTTTCTTTTGGCCCACCTCTTCAGACTCTTGAGAAGCCACATATCCAACAGGACAATGAGAAACATCGCCGCCGCCCGGGCGACCCTCGAGGGCAAAAAGCGAAACGCGATCATAGCGATTTGCCTATTTGCCCTTTCTCCAATTCCATCGGCGCAACTATTCGAAGCGGCGGGTCTCTCGGGGCTTCCATTGGTTGGCTTCACCGCCGCCTTCTTCGTTGGCCGCACTCTTTCCTATTCGATCTACGCCGTCACGGCAAACAGAATTGCGCAATCCACGATTGGTGGTTCGTTTAAGGACGCGCTCACGAGCCCAATCGGGGTCTCCATCCAATTGACCATGATCGCGCTATTAGTTGCTATCACCCAGATCAACTGGGAAAAGCGCCTAGGCCGAGGGCACGCTCAAGTCGATTAGGGTCTCGCAGCCTTTTGGTAGGCTGTTTGCGCATAAATGGCGGAGGAGGTGGGATTCGAACCCACGGAGACTTGCGCCTCACACGCTTTCCAAGCGTGCCGATTCGGCCGCTCTCGCACCCCTCCAAATTTGCAAGCCGCTAATGATGCGACGAATAAAGGCTACAGCCGAGTCGCGAGCACCCGATGAGCGGTATCGTCAACGCCAGCTCTACGATGCTCAATTTACTAGTCTCCGCCAAGTGAGGTGACGGTCGGGTCCTGTGCAACGGACGCCCGAGAATCAGGTCAGGGTCGGAAGACAGCAGCCTTCATCGGAAACGTCTGAGTGCCGCAGACCACCTGGCCGTCACTTCAGTCGGCGGAGGCGATCTAGGAGTTGCGGGGCGCCGAGGTTTTCGGCAACTGCGGCGAATCTGTCGGTTGGGCCAGACCACTTCCACTCGTCGACGGTACCGACCGGCACCGTGGTCACGAGCGTCGCGAGGATTCGAAATAGTTCGGCGTCGGCACGATTCGTACGCAAGGTTGTGGCGAGCTTCTCGGCACCGCGCACGATGACGCCGTCGTGTACCCACTGCAAATGGTCGTCGGGGATGGCGTCGATTTTCAGATATTTTGCAAGCACTGTCGACGCACTCTTGGCACCCCAACCAGAAAGCCCGGGGAAACCATCGGCGCTGTCGCCCACTAGCGCCAAATAATCGACAATCGAATCCGGCCCGACACCAAACTTCGCTAGCAGCGCCTGCTCATCGATGACGATGTTGTTACGGCGATCTAGTTGCACCACGCGCTTGCCCTGCACGCACTGGCCCAGGTCTTTGTCTGGCGTGAGAATCAACACCTTGTGCACTCGCCTGTCGTCGCACGCAACCGCGACCGCTGACGCCAGCGCATCGTCGGCCTCGTAGTCGATCATCGGCCACACCGTCACCCCCATGGCTGCTAGCGCGTCTTCGAGCACGGGGATCTGCTCGAGCAGTACCTGCTCCATCCCCTCGCTGGTCTTGTACCCGTCGTAGAGCTCATTACGAAAACTCTCGATGACGTGGTCCGTGGCGACGCCGATGTGAGTGGCACCTTCTGCCAGCAACTGAATAGTGGAAGAGAGTACGCCGATCGTGCCCGCGTTTGGCGGGGGGTCTTTGTGCGCCGAGGCCTGACCGAAATGCTGCCGATACAACTCGTACGTGCCGTCGATCAGGTGGACTTGCATGGCGAGAACTTACACGCCCAAAAGGTTGATGATCTGCCGGCCGCCGATGACCATCGCTACCGCGCCGAGGCATAGGTATGGGCCAAAGGCAATCGGCGTGGATCGCGACGCCCGGCCGGTGAGCAACATGGCCGCGGCCAAGATACCGCCGAGAATAAATCCAATCGCCAAACCGAGAACGACATATTGCGCGCCGAGGTATGCGAGAAACATGGCCAGCACGGGCGCTAGGCGCACGTCGCCAGAACCGATCCCACCGCGACTGACTCGAGCCAAAATCTTAAACACGACTAGAACTACGACGAAAGATGCGAGCATCACCAAAATGACGCCAGACTCGAAGTCGACCGCGCGTCTAAGCGCAGCCAGTATCAGCAGTGACCCCCCGATAACTGCGGCTCGTCGCGTTGTCGAACGCACCAGCCTGCGCGTATAGAAATCGGTGAGCGCGTGTTCAATGCACATCCCGCACATGATGGCGAATGCGAGTAACTCAAGAATCGAATCGAATTTTCGGTACAGCAAAAACCCCAACCCCGCGCCGACGGCGGCGGCGATGTGTGCAGAAAACACGAATGAATCGGCGACAACACCAAAATTTATCGAAGCAATTTTGCGACGTGCGCGACGAGCCCGACGACGACCCACAAGGTAACCGAAAATGATGGCAAGCGCCTCGCCAAACAAGTTAGTTTGTCACTCCTGCACGAGTTCGATCAGCGTGCCGAAACTCCCCTTGGGGTGAATGAACGCGACCGTCGTGCCGCGACTTCCCGGGCGCGGAGCCTTGTCAAGCGGCGTGGCCCCTGCGGCGATCATCGACGCCAAGGCCTCTGCACAGTTGGCGACGCGATAACCGATGTGGTGTAAGCCTTCGCCGCGCTTTTCGATCGACTTGGCGACGGGCGAATCGGCGCTCGTCGGCGTGAGCAACTGGATGTAGCTCTCGGCGACCTTCAACAACGCCTCTTCGACGCCGTCAGAGGCAACGACCTCTCGGTGCGTAACAGTTGCGCCGAACGCGCGCTTGTAATAGTCGATGGCGGCTTCGAGATCGCGCACGGCGATCGCGATGTGATCGATTTCAGTCAGCAACATGGCGGCCTTAGCTCTATCGACTTTCTTTGCGGCGAAACATCGTGAGTTTTCTCTCGCCGATCTTGTCGCGCATTTCTTGGTCGTCAATTCCCATGCCCTCTCGCGGGGCGAGGCACAACACGCCGATCTTGCCCTCGTGCAAATTGTGGTGCACCTGCGACGCGGCCTCGCCCGTGTCTTCGAGCGCGAAAACCTGCGACAGCACTGGCTGAATCATGCCTTTGGCAATCAGCCGGTTGGCCTCCCAGGCCTCGCGGTAGTTGGCAAAGTGTGAGCCCACGAGCCTCTTCAGGCGCATCCAGAAAAATCG
>JBKJMC010000178.1:0-6664 GCA_046596615.1 Ilumatobacteraceae bacterium
ATCGGAAACGTTAACCGCACGGTCGGCACGATGCTCGGCAGCGCGATCACGCGCAGATGGGGCGGCGGCGGCTTGCCAGATGGCACGATCAAGTTGTATTTCGCCGGATCGGCCGGCCAGAGTTTTGGCGCATTTGTGCCGCGCGGCGTCGAAATGCATTTAGAGGGAGATTGCAATGACTACCTCGGCAAGGGTCTGTCGGGTGGGCGCATAATTGTTTACCCAAACTCGCGGTCAACGTTTGTAGCGCACGAGAATGTGATCGCCGGCAATGTGATCGGCTACGGCGCGACCGCCGGCGAAATTTTCTTGAGTGGCACGGTTGGCGAGAGATTCTGCGTGCGTAACTCCGGTGCCGTAGCGGTTGTCGACGGCATCGGCGATCACGGCTGCGAATACATGACTGGCGGGCGCGTCGTTGTGCTGGGCGAGACGGGGCGCAACTTTGCGGCGGGCATGTCGGGTGGCATCGCCTATATATATGACGACGGTGAAATTTTTGCCGATCGGGTCAATTACGAGATGGTCGCGCTGCAACAACCCGGCGCCGACGATTTGCACTGGCTGCAAGAGATCATCGCTCGTCACCACGCCTACACGGGTTCGGCGATTGCCAAGACAATTCTCGATGATTGGAAGGCACGCTCGAAGTCGTTTATCAAGGTGATGCCGAGCGATTACGAGCGAGTGCTCAAGGTTCTCGCCGATTCGAGCAAGCAGAATCTTTCGGATGAAGAAACCGCGCAACGAGTGATGGAGTCGGTGCGTGGGTGAGCCAACGGGGTTTTTGAAGTGGGGGCGATCAACTCCCAAACGCCGCCTAATAGAGGTTCGCGTGGCCGACTGGCGCGAGGTCTACGAACCGTTTAGTCAAAGCGATCTCGTTCATCAGGCTGGACGTTGCATGGATTGCGGGATTCCATTTTGCAACAATGGATGCCCGCTGGGCAACTTGATCCCGGACTGGAACGATTTGGTCTATCGGGGCCACTGGCGAGAGGCCATTGATCGCCTGCACGCCACCAACAATTTCCCGGAATTTACCGGCAGGTTGTGCCCTGCGCCGTGCGAGTCGGCGTGCGTGCCCGGCATCAATGCGGATCCCGTGGCGATTAAACAGGTCGAAGTTGAAATTATCGATCGCGCCTGGGGCGAGGGGTGGGTGACTCCGCAGATTAACTCCGAAAAATCTGGCAGGCGCGTCGCCGTGATCGGATCTGGTCCAGCGGGTCTGGCCGCCGCGCAGCAACTCACCCGCGCCGGACACGATGTGCTCGTGCTCGAGCGCGACGATCGAATCGGTGGATTACTGCGCTACGGAATACCCGAGTTTAAGTTGGAAAAGAAGCACATCGAGAGGCGCATCGAGCAGATGACGGCCGAGGGCACGGTGTTTCGCACCAACGCCATCGTCGGAGGCGACGTCGACATCGATGTGCTCGTCGCCTCGCACGATGCAGTTGTCTTGGCCTGCGGCTCAACTCTTTGGCGCGACCTAAATGTTCCCGGACGCGAACTGCGCGGTATTCATCAGGCGATGGAATATTTGCCGCCAAGTAACCGGGTGCAACAGGGCGACATCGACGCAACGGAAATTTGCGCGAAAGGCAAAAACGTCGTCATCATCGGCGGCGGTGACACTGGCGCCGATTGCCTTGGCACGGCAATTCGCCAAGGCGCGGCGTCGATCACGCAACTTGAGATCATGCCGAGGCCGCCCGACGAGCGCGCGTCGAATAATCCTTGGCCGCAATGGAGCCTCGTGTTTCGCACATCTTCGGCGCACGAAGAGGGCGGAGAGCGAGTTTTTAGCGTCAATACCGAGCGCTTCGTCGCGGACGAAGGCGGTAGCGTCAAGGCGCTCGTGCTTAGCGAGGTCCAACTCGTAAATGGAAAGTTCGAACCAGTGGCAGGCACCGAGCGCGAGTTGCGCTGCGAATTGGTTCTGCTCGCACTCGGTTTCGTCGGGCCCGAGAAGGCATCGTGGCTAGACCAGCTCGGCGTCGCCATCGACGAGCGTGGAAATATCGCTCGCGACGACTCGTTTCAGACAAACGTTCGCGGGGTCTTTGTCGCTGGTGACATGGGCCGCGGCCAGAGCCTGATCGTGTGGGCAATTGCCGAGGGGCGCGCGACCGCTTCGGCGGTCGATAAATTTCTGATGGGCTCAACGACTTTGCCGGCACCGATAACGGCTTCTGCCCGACAACTCGCGTAGCGATTTATTGCCGTTGTGTTGGCTCGGCGCAGAGCAAAATTCGGCGTACGCTTGAGGATAATGATTGCTAGAAAACATTCGGCGCTGTCGGCTTCGGCCGCGATATTGAGCATCGTGCTGTTGATCGCCGCCTGCAGTACCGACACATCGGGCACGGCTACCACGGTTGTCCCCGTCGGTCCGACGGACTTCGCCACAATTCCGCCGGCGCAGTCGACGCTGCCAATTGTGAATACGACCTTGCCGCCAGGCTCGGTTGGGGTCGAGCAGGAATATATCGTGCGCCCGGGTGACTCGCCGATTTTGGTCGCCAACCTGTTCGGGGTCAATGTCTCAGAACTGCTGGCATGGAACGGCTTGGTTGCCTCAGCGCAGTTTCCGTATCCTGGTCAGAGTCTCAAGATCCCTCCGACGGCAATGATTAACAATCCCCAGGTTGTCATCGCGCCGACAGGCTCGGCCGGGCCGAGCACTCCCGGTTGCGACCCGCGTCCCGCCGGTACATACAAGGTCGCTCGTGGCGACTCGATCTTCAGCATCCGCAAGAAGTTTTGCGTCTCGCTCGGTTCGCTACTCGGCGCAAATGGATGGGGCAGTTCGGACGTATTGATCCAGGCTGGCCAGATCATCAATATTCCAGCCTCCGGCAGCTAATTAATTTTTAGCGCTGCGTGTTGCGGCGGCGGCGCGCGTGGCGCTCGAATGCCAGATCGATCAGTTCATCAATCAACTGGCTGTATGTCAGGCCGCTGGCTTGCCACAGCTTCGGGTACATCGAGATCGGGGTGAAACCCGGAATAGTGTTGATCTCGTTGCACAGAAAGCCGCGCCCACCCTCCTCGTAGAAGAAGTCGACGCGCGCCATGCCCTCGCCGCGCAGGGTGTGGAAAATTACGACGGCTAAGTTCTGCACGACCTCAATCTCGTCAGGCGATAATTGGGCTGGCACGATCAATTTGGCCCCGTCGGTTACGTATTTATCTTCGTAGTCGTAAAACTCGTTGCCAGGTATTATCTCGCCGGGGACCGAAGCGCGAGCGTCGATGTTGCCAAGCACCGCAACCTCTATTTCGCGCCCGCGTACTGCTTCCTCGATCAGCACCCACTCGTCGTAGGCGAGCGCGCGGTCAACGGCTTGACGCACCTCAGCAAAGTTCGCCGCTTTCGAAACTCCGACCGACGATCCCATGTTGGCGGGCTTGACGAACACGGGTAGGCCAAGGGCGTCGATGGCATGGTGGAGCGTGGCGTCCGTAATGTGGTGCTCGCGCAACGAAACAAACTTCGGTTGCGGTATCGAGTTGGCATGCAGGACCTGTTTGGCCAGACCCTTATCCATCGAAATGGCGCTGCCGAGCACGCCGGTGCCGACGTACGGGATGTTGGCGAGTTCGAGAACGCCCTGCATCGTGCCGTCCTCGCCAAGCGGACCGTGCAATAGGGGCAATACGACGGTGCGTTCTTCGCGGCGTACCTGTTCGACGATTGGAGTGATCGAAGTCGGCTCACCCTGCGCGACGAGTGAGTTGCCGACGTGTTCGGGGCCGCGTTCGAGGGCCGCCATCGCAGCCGTCGCGGTAACCCACTTGCCGATTCTGGTAATGCCGATCGCGGTAACGCGATACTTTGCCGGGTCGAGTGCGCGCAAGACGTGCGCCGCGGTCATGCAACTGACATCGTGTTCGGCCGATTCGCCGCCGAACAGAACAATTACGTGCGTGCGCTGACTGTCTGGCGAATTCATTTAAAAATACGGTACTAGAAATATCGCGCCCTCGGTAGGGTTTATGGATGCGCTTGATGGCGACTGATGTTGCGATGGCGACAGGCGGTCAACTCGTCGGGCAAAACGCCCACCTCGACGGCGTCAGTTTTGATTCGCGCTCAATAATTCCCGGTCAACTTTTTGTACCGATTGTCGCGGTGCGCGACGGCCACGAATTTGTCTCGGCGGCCCTCCTCGCTGGCGCGGGTGCGTACCTGACGAGCCGCGAGCCAGTCGGCCGCAGCGCCATAGTCGTTCCAGATACCTCGCAGGCTTTAATAAGGCTAGGAGCGTGGGCGCGACAAAAACTTGACGCCCAGTTGGCGTCGCGCGTAGTCGGCGTGACCGGGTCTGTTGGCAAGACGACGACTAAGGATTTCATCGCCGCCGCACTTGGCTCGCAACTGCGAGTGAGTGCCAACCTGCGCTCCTTTAATAACGATCAGGGTTTGCCGACGACGATTCTCAATTCGCCAGATGATGTCGAGGCGTTGATCGTCGAGATGGGCATGCGCGGCCCAGGCGAGATCGCGCGACTGTGTGCGGTCGCTAAACCTAATATCGGAGTCGTCACCAGCGTGGCCGAAGCGCACACTCAATTTGTCGGGTCACTCGACCAGATTGCCAGCGCTAAGTCGGAGCTCGTGCAGTCGCTGGGCAAAAATGGTTTTGCAGTTTTGAATGCGGATGACGAGCGCGTCGCTGCGATGTGCGGGAATACGAACGCAAACGTGGTCACATATGGCCACTCGCTAAATGCCGACGTGCGCATCGAGGCATGCTTGCTCGACTCGAGTGCGCGCCCCACCGTGCGGCTCAAGTCGCCGTGGGGCACCTGCGAGTACAAACTTGCTTCTCCGGGAATGCACATGGCACTCAATGCCGCCGCGGCGATCGCCGTGGCCGGGGTGATCGGCGTCGACATTCAGACCGCGGCGGCTGCACTCGGGAGCGCCAAAGTTTCGCCGATGCGTATGCAGCTACTGGCGTTGCCCGGCGGCTGCGCGCTGCTTGACGACACTTACAACGCCAACCCCTTTTCGATGCGGGCCGCGCTCGATACACTCGCCGCACTCAAGTGCGATCGCCGGGTCGCAGTCGTCGGAGTGATGGCGGAACTCGCAGACGCCGAGGCGCATCATGCACGAATCGTCGAATATGCCCGTGAGTTGAGGATCGAACTAATCGCTGTTGGTACCGATCTATACGGCACCGCGCCGGTCGCGATCGATGTTGCGGCCGAAATCTTGCGTTCGCTCGGCGCAAACGACGCCGCGCTCGTAAAGGCCTCGCGCTCCGCTCAACTTGAGCGCGTCGTCGCTATTGCTCTCGGCGGCTAGCCGTGAGTTTCGGTTTGAAGTTCGGCGTGCGCGTCGAGCGCGGCGATGTTGCACCACCATGCCAACACCGCCGCCCACAACGCGCTCATAACCAATAGCCACTGCGCGCCATGCGCATCAATAATTGGGGCGAACAACATGTTGCCCAGCGGTACGGTGCCGCCGAAGGCCATGAACCACAAGGCCATAACGCGGCCGCGAACTTCTGGCTCAAGCCTGCCCTGCACGACCGTCATCATCGACGTGGTCGTAAAAAAATAGGCGAAACCGAGCGCGAAGCCGAAGATAAATGCCGGAAGTGGCGAACGTGACAGCGCGAAACACATCATGCTCGCCGCGAAGCCCGCGAAGCCGTAGCGAATCAAAGTTCGCTTGTCAAAGCGCACGCAAACCGTGCCGATTGCTAACCCGCCGAGCGCCGCCCCGAGACCCCATGTCGCGTACAGCCACTTATAAGTAGTGCCGCTCTCGTCGATGCCGAAGTTGAGTCGAGCAACGGCGGGGAAGAGCCCCACGTACGGCAGGCTCAAAAGCGAAAACGAGGCCAGGGTTAATAGCAGCCTGCGCACGACGGCCCTCTCGCGCGCAATTTGCAGGCCGCGCGTGAACCGCCGCCAGCCCTTGGTGGGGTCTGCGGCGATCGTCGGGAACTTGACACTCAGCAGCGCGTAGATCACGAACAGATAGGTGGCCGCGTTGATGAAAAAAAACTCCGCGGTCGTCGCTCCCCATTGCGAAAGCACCGCGACGATTATTGGGCCGATGACTCGCGAGCCATTGATCGCAGTTGAGTTCAACGAAATGGCCCCGCCGATATCTTCTTTGCGCACCATCGATGGGAGGAGCGCCGACCACGCCGGCGCGTTCAGCGCGTTACCCACGCCAACACCGAGGGCCGCAATAAACAACATCCAAAAAGCTGGGGTGCCGAGCGCCAGCACCGCGAGCGCGCACGAGAACAACAACTGCGTTGTCTGCATCGAGATTAGCCAACTGCGCCGATCGAAGCGGTCGGCAAATACGCCGGCCGGGATGGAGAGCAGAAGCAGGGGTCCGAGTTGGGCGAATATCAGAAGCCCGACGAGAGATGCGCTTCCCGTGCGGTGGTAGATGTACGCGGGGAGAACCACGTTTTGCATCCACGTGCCAATGTTTGATAGGAACGAGCCAATCCAGATGAACCTGAAGTCGCGGGCGGCGAGTGCGGCGCGGGCGCTGCCGGGGCGGTGTGGATTGCCGTCTTCGATCAGTGAGTTTGACTTATCATCTGTCATATGGGCCAAGTCGACGCTACAACTACTCCGTCCGCGCCGGCGAGACGTGACGTGTCTTGTTCGTCAC
>JBKJMC010000078.1:0-15430 GCA_046596615.1 Ilumatobacteraceae bacterium
CGACCGCGAATCTGGTGCAGCTGTCCGAGGCCGAGCAAGTCGGCGCGCTCGACAACGAGAGTATTTACAGTCGGCATGTCGATTCCGCTTTCGATGATCGTGGTGCACACGAGCACGTCGTATTTGCCTTCCCAGAAATCGATCACGACTTGTTCAAGTGAGTTCTCGTCCATCTGGCCATGAGCGACCGCGATGCGTGCCTCGGGCACCAGTTCGCGCAATTCGCGAGCCCTGTCGTCGATCGACTGCACGCGGTTGTGCACCCAGAACACCTGGCCGTCGCGCAGAAGCTCGCGCCTAATCGCCTCGGTGGCCACGCGCTCGTCGTATTCGCCAACGAAGGTGAGAATTGGTTGGCGATCCGCCGGCGGAGTTTGCAATAGGGATAGATCGCGAATCCCGACCAGACTCATCTCGAGAGTGCGGGGGATAGGCGTGGCCGTGAGCGTGAGCACGTCGACGTTTGTCTTCATTTTCTTCATCGACTCTTTGTGGCTGACGCCAAAGCGCTGCTCTTCGTCCACAATCAGCAGGCCGAGGTCTTTGAACTTGATCGTTTCTTGTAACAATCGATGCGTACCGATCACGCAGTCGATTTCGCCCGTAGCTAGGCCCTTGACAACTTGCTTGGCCTGACCCGGCGTCAAAAAGCGTGACAGCGTCTCGACGCGAATCGGGTAACCAGCAAAACGATCGCTAAAGGTGTTGCCGTGTTGCGACGCCAGTAGCGTCGTCGGCACGAGCACCGCAACTTGTTTGCCGTCTTGAATACACTTGAATGCGGCCCGAATCGCAATTTCGGTCTTGCCGAAACCAACATCGCCACAGATCAATCTGTCCATCGGAACTTCGCGCTCCATATCGAGCTTGGTCGCCTCGATCGCCTTGCGTTGGTCAGGCGTTTCGACGTATGGGAACGCGGCCTCCATCTCGTCCTGCCAGGGTGTGTCGGGGGCGAACGAGTGGCCGACCGCGTGGACGCGTTTTTGATACAACACCACCAGTTCCTGGGCAATCTCGCGCACGACCGAGCGCACCCGCTGCTTGGCGCGAGCGAAGTCGCTGCCGCCAAGCCGATGAAGTGTTGGCGATTCGCCGCCAACGTATTGGCGAACCGCGTCAATGTGATCCGTCGGCACATATAACTTGTCGCCGTCTTTATAGGCGAGCAACAAATAGTCGCGCTCCGATCCGCCCATCGAGCGCGTGACCATTCCTTCGTAACGCCCGACACCATGATGGTGATGCACGACGTAGTCGCCCGGCTTGAGATCTTGAAACACCATGCCTGATTCGCGTTTGCGGGCGCGCGGCGCGCGGTGCGTGCGGCGACGCCCTGTGAGGTCTGGCTCAGAGATGATCGCAAGCAAGCAATTCGGCAGCGTGCACCCGTGATGCAGTGGGGCGACCACGACATATACGCCGGGTTTGGTGAGGTCGACTTCAGATGCTTGCTTATCGGAGTAATTTTGAACCGCCACGCCGTGACTCGCGAACACTTCGGCAAGTCGCGCCGCCGATCCTGTGCCCTCGCTGGCCACAATTACGCGCCACTTTTCGCCGACCAGTTGCAGCAAGCGCTGCGCGGTCGCCTCCGCGTCGCCCGTTATCGGGCCCCATCCGGTGGATTGCACGGCCTTCGATTCGAGCGATTCCGCCGGCGCGATCATTGATAGCGCCTTGAGTGATTTCGACGACGCCAGCAGTTGATCGAGTTCGGCGTGCAGGCGCGGGAATGACTTCTCGGCGTCGCGCGCCCAAGTCGAGGCCAGCGCGCGCGCTAGATCGTCTTCCTCCGCAAGCAGGTCGTGAGCGCGATCGCGCATACGTTTGGGGTCGACAAGCACGAGCCTCGTATTGGCGTCTAAGACATCGGTAAGCAGCAGTTCCTCATCGATCAGCCATGGCAGCCAGCTCTCCATGCCGTCAAATACCAGCCCGTCGCCGAGTCGGTCCCAGTGCTCCCTGCCCCACGGATCGGTGCCGACGAGCGATCGGGCGCGGTCACAAATCTTCTCGTCAAGTTGCAGTTCTCGTGCCGCAAAAATCACCGCCTCGTCGAGGTCTTCGGTACTGCGCTGATCGTTGATATTGAAGTGCGTCAGCCGATCTACTTCGTCCCCCCACAGGTCGATGCGCACGGGGGCTTCGGCGGTGCTCGGAAAGATATCGATGATCGAACCGCGCCGCGCCACTTCGCCACGATGCTCGACGAGCTCTTCGCGACGGTAGCCCTCGTGCACTAGTCGCCCGAGCAGCGAGTCGGCGTCCAGCTGCTCGCCACGGCGCACGACGATCGGGTCGATCGCCGTCGCATTCGGACCGAGTTTTTGCAGCAGCGCGCGAGTACCGGCGACGACGATGCGCGGCCGTTGTGTGCCCTGCAGTCGCCATAACACTTCGAGCCTGCGACCCATCGTTTCGACGCTTGGGCTGACGCGTTCGAACGGCAGAGTCTCCCATGCCGGAAACAGCAAAACTTCACTCGATCCAAAAAATTGCGTCAGGTCTTCTTGTAATTGGACGGCGTCGGTGCCGGTTGGCGTAGCGATTATCAGCGTCGTAGCAGGTGATCGTTGGGAGAGACCTGCGAGCACGGTGGCGCGAGCATTTTCCGCGCACGCCAGCATCGCGTTGTTTCCCGAACTGGCTATTAGACCGGGTTCGTCGCTGGCGATCGCCGCAAGATCTCTTAACAGCATCGCGCCGTCGCCCTACTGGGCGTTGATCTGTTGCATCGCGGCGTCGCAACCGCGAGTGAGGATTAGTTGCACCGCGTCGGCGGCGATGCTGATGGCGATATCGAGCGTCGTGCGCTCGGCAATCGAAACCTTAGAGAGCACGTGATCAGCGCCCTCCTCCTTGGAAGATGGTTTGCCGACGCCGATGCGCACCCGCACGAAGTCTTGGGTCTTGAGGTGCTGAGAGATCGAGCGCAATCCGTTGTGGCCCGCGAGGCCGCCACCAATCTTGACGCGCACAACACCGGGCTCAAGGTCAAGCTCGTCGTGCACGACAATAATTGCGTGCGGCTCGTCGATACCGAAGCGGCGGGCGAGTGGCCCGACTGCATCGCCCGAATTATTCATGAAGGTGGTCGGCGTAGCCAGCAAAAAGTGCAGGTCTTCTTTGTGAACTTCTGCGGTGAGCGCGCGATCGCGCCCCGACTTAAGCGCGACGCTGTACCGCGATGCCAGCAATGCGATTACGTCGAAGCCGACGTTGTGCCTAGTGCCCGAATATTCGCGACCGGGATTGCCTACGCCGATTACGAGCGCTGCAAACGGTGTGCCTCGACGCTCGCGTCGCGCATTGCGACCGAAAAGCCCCACGAGAATTAGTTTGCAGCTAGTTGGCGGGACCTGCGCCGGCAGCAGGTGCGCCGGCGGCCGGTGCGGCGCCAGTAGCATCGCCTTCGACCGGCGCGGCCACCACAGCGACTTCGGCCTCGGCCTTAGTCGAGAGAACAGTGACGATCACGAGTTCTGGCTCGGCGAGAGCGACGACTCCCTTTGGCAAGACGATGTCGCCGAGGCGAATTACGTCGTCCATCCCCATGTGGCTGATGTCGATGAGGATTTCGTTCGGAATGTTGTTGGCGGCGGCGCGCACTTCGATGCGGTCGACGGTCGGGTCGACGAGGCCGCCTTCTGCCAACACGGCCTTGGCCGTCCCGGTGAGGTGCACTGGAACCGCCATGACGATCTCTTCGGTTAGGTCGATTTGCATGAAGTCGACGTGGCGAACATGGCGCTTGACCGGGTCGCGCTGCATTTCTTTGACAATTGCAGGGTACTTGTGCGTGCCAACATGCAGCTCAAGAATGGTGTTGGCGCCGGCTGGGCCCGAAAGTGCCGCGCGCAATTCGCGGCGCTCGACGGTGATCGAAACTGGTTTCATGCCGTGACCATAAATGACGGCGGGAATGTGATCTTGGGTGATCAGTCGGCGCGATTCGGAGCTACCCGTAGTGCGACCGACGTGGGTCTTCAATGTTGTAGTCATAACAAACGCTCCGACGGTCGACAATTAATAAACGGCTCTGAAGTGTACAGGTATTTAAGACCCGTTAAACCGCCCGATCAGGCCTGATTTTCACCGCCAAAGAGTTCGCTGACGCTGGTGTCGTCGAACACTGCCGAGAGGGCGTCGGCGATGATCTTGGCCACTGACAACACCTCAATCTTGGCAATTCGCTTCTCGGCAGGTAGCGGCAGTGTGTTGGTCAAGACGACCCGGGTGATGGGTGCCTTTTCGAGTCGCTCAATGGCCGGGCCAGAAAGCACGCCATGTGTGGCCATCGCCCAAACTTCTTTTGCGCCACGCTCCATTAACAACTCGCTCGCGCTGACGATCGTGCCGGCGGTGTCGATCATGTCGTCGACGAGCACGCACAGGCGACCCTCGACATCGCCGATGACTTCCTTGGCGACGGCAACGTTGGCGGTGTTTTTAGGGCGGCGCTTGTTGACGAATGCAACGTCTGCATCTAGATCGACGAGGTGTTGCGCAAAGCGCTCGGCGACTTTCACGCGGCCGGCATCCGGCGAAACAATCACGACTCCTTTGGGCACGTTTTTGCGCAAATATTCTTCGAGAACTGGCATTGCCGTGAGGTGATCGACTGGTCCGTCGAAAAAGCCCTGAATCTGGCCGCTGTGCAGGTCGACCGAGATCATTCGCTTCGAGCCCGCCGCCTTAAACATGTCGGCGATGAGTTTGGCCGTGATCGGCTCGCGCCCCTCGGCCTTACGATCTTGGCGCGCGTACCCGTAGAACGGGCAAACCGCGGTGACGCGCTTGGCAGACGCGCGATACGCGGTGTCAATCATAATCAATTGCTCCATAATCGAGTCATTGATACTGCGACCGTCTGCGGCGCAATGCGTCTGCATCACGAACACGTCACCGCCGCGAATGCTTTCGCCGAAGCGCGGGCGCAACTCGCCGTTAGCGAACTCGACGATGTTCGACTCGCCGAGATTGACTTCTAAAAACTTGGCGACCTCATCGGCGAGCACAGGGTGAGTGCGCCCCGAATACAACGCCATGCGCTTGGTGGTGACTTTGTCAATTGTTTTATTCATGGTCAATCGTTTCATTCATGAGTGCCCAGCGCTCGTCGGCCGATGGCAACAGTGTAGAACGCATGACCAATCGGCGCCGATTGCTAGCGGCAAATTACTAAAGGCCGATGGCAATGGACCGTGGCCAGTCAGCCTGGCGAGTTCCGGGGAGAGGACTCGAACCCCTATATACGGGACCAAAACCCGTTGTCCTGCCATTGAACGACCCCGGAGTGACGGCTATACGGTAGCCAACGAAATTGCCGAATTGGTTCTCGGCCGCGCTAGCCTCATCTGCGCCATGGGATCACTTGTAAAACGTCGCCGCAAACGGATGCGCAAAAAGAAGCACAAGAAGATGCTTCGCCGCACCCGTCACCAACGCAACAAGTAAACCCTTCGCGCCCGGTGCGCCACGCTTGATTCGTGTGCCTCGCCAAATTGGTGCGCCACGCATTACGCATGTGCCAGTTAGCGAGTTTTAGTCACCACCACGATTGCCCCGGGCAACGATTTAGTTAACACTGCGGCCAGTTCTGGTCGCGCCCCGTACATCCACCAGGTGGCGCCGCTGCCCGCGAGCGAGGGCAATACCCCTGTGGCCTGGGCGATCTGGTCGCGCCACAGGGCCAATCGCGGCTCAACGATAATTGCAGCTGCCTCGAGATCGTTGACGTGATCTATTGCAGGATCAGGCGCCGCATTCGTGACGCGCGCAATCGAATCCCAGGCTTTGTACACAGCAGGGGTCGACACGCCAAATGGGGGGATGATCAAGGTGATGTCGTGGGCGACGAACGGCAGCGGAGTAATAATTTCGCCGATGCCCTGAACGATTGCCCGACCGCCGACCATGCAAAACGGAATGTCGGCGCCGATCGTTGATGCCGCCTCGACGTCGCTGAAATCTGCCCAACGCAAGATCGCCGCGGCGTCTGCCGAGCCGCCACCAAGCCCCCCGCCGTGGGGAATGTTCTTCGTGACTCGAACATCGGCATGACGGCTGCAAAGAATAAGCGCGCGTGAGATTAAGTTGTTTGGGCCGGTATCGACGCCGCCCGCAAACGGCCCGACGACGCTGACGATGCCCGCATTTTTGGTGGCCGTGATTTGCAGTTCATCGGCGAGTTCGAGCGTGACCATCTCGGCGTCAAGCAGATGAAAGCCGTCGGGGCGCACGCCGGTCACGCGCAGGCTCAGCGTCAACTTGGCGTGCGCCGCGACAATTTGTGGATTTGTCGAACTCATTTATTTACTGGATTGTTGACGGCGAGGCACAGCCTGCCCCACGCGGCGAGGTCGAGTTCTTCGGCGCGCGACTCTGGCGAGACTTCGGCAACCGTGAACGCGCTCGGAGAGACTATTTCGGCGAGCGCTCGGCGCAGCATCTTGCGTCGCTGGCCGAAGCCCGCGCGCACTAGCGCGAAGAGTTGCACCGGATCGACAACGTCGACGGCCGGCTTGGCGCGGCGAACGATGTCGACTAAAACGGATGCGACCTTTGGCTTGGGAAAAAAGACAGTGGCAGGCACCTCGCCGACGATGCCCGCAGTTGCCCAATAGCCGATCTTTACGCTGACGGCGCCGTAAGCGGGAGTGCGCGGCGCGGCAACGAACCGTTCGCCGACTTCACGCTGCACCATCACCAACATGTGTTCGACGGCGGGCACACGATCGAGCAAATCGGCAACCAGCGGCGTTGCCACGTTGTATGGCAGGTTGGCGATCACATGCCAGCGCGAAGAAATTTCTGTCAGTGGCTTCCAGTCCATCGTTAGCGCATCGCAGTGCAGGACATGAACATTTTCGAGGCCGGCGACAACCGTGCGCAGCACTTCGACGATGCCGTTGTCGATCTCGACGGCGTAAATTTGCGCGCCAGTCTCGGCCAGTGCCAATGTTAGCGAGCCGAGTCCCGCGCCGATCTCGAGCACGAAGTCGCTCGGGCCGATGCCTGCGAGGCGGGCGATCTTGCGCACAGTGTTGGCGTCGACGACAAAGTTTTGGCCAAATGCGCGTCTCGGCGCGAGCCCGTTATTGGTCAACAACTGCGAGATGTCGTTACGAGAGTGCGTCACCAGGTGATCTTTACTGGAATCGGGGCGTCAACGACGTCGGCGAGTTTTTGAAACACGGTGATGTACATAACAACTGAGATGCCGTTCGGCACGAGCAAACTAAAAATGTTGGTGCAAGTAATTTTGCGCCCGTTGTTGATGTTGGTGACGGTGATGGTGACGCCGTTGGGCGCATCGATCGCCGAGCAGATTGGCTTCTCTGCGTAACCGGTGGTCACGTAACTAGCAAGTCCGGTAATGGTATTGCCAATCACTTGGGGGTATGCGATGGCCGCGGTGCCAGACGGAGCGATCGGGGCGGGGCCTCCCAAATAGACGGGCGAGGGTATCTCGACGCCGCCAACCTCTGGTGCTGCGGTCGTCGTCGTTATTGTCGTTTGGGTTGCCGACTCGCCGCCAGACTTTGGCCAGACAATCGGTAGAACTAAAAGTGTCAGAGCCCCCAGAACTACAAGCCGGCGACGTTCATACACCGAGAGTGACACTCAATTAACGCTACGGAGCAATGCCGGGAAACGCAAGGCAGGCATTGCGGCTGGTGTGCTGCGCGATATGCGCAACTGGTTCGCCTCGCAGGTCGGCGATGAATTCGCCCACGCGCGAAACGAGCGCAGGATGATTTGGTTTGCCCCGAAGCGGCATCGGGGTCAGGTACGGGGCGTCGGTTTCGAGAAGCAGTCGTTCGATCGGGCACGCCGCCGCCGCGGCGCGAACTGCGTCGGCAGTTTTAAATGTGACGATTCCTGAAAAAGATAGGTACGCGCCGCGCTCTAGGCATTTTTCGGCTTCGTGCGGGCCGCCCGTGAAGCAATGCAGAATCGTGCGCTTTGGTACGCCCACCGAGTCAAGAATCTCGAAGGTTTCGTCCCACGCTTCGCGGGTGTGAATCACGAGCGGCAAGTCGCGCTCGTTGGCGAGGTTGATCTGTTGGGCGAACGATTCGCGTTGCACCGGGCGCGCGGAGTGATCGTAGAAAAAGTCGAGCCCGCACTCGCCGATGCCGACAACTTTGCTTTCGTCAAGCATCGGCAGCAACTCTGCGAAACCGTTCTTCGAGTCGTGCGGGTGCAAGCCGATCGTTGCCCAGACATCGGGGTTGCTCGTGGCGATGTCGAGGCATTGTCGTGAAGTCGTGGCGTCGGTGCCGATGACGATGATCTTGGTAACGCCGGCGGCGCGAGCGGCGACAAGCGCGGCGTCGGTACCACCGAGAACCTTTTCGTCGTAGATGTGGCAGTGGGTGTCGACCCACTGCAACTGCCCGCTCATTTTGTCTTGCGCGGGAAGAGTGGTTCGCCCTTGATCACTTGGCGGTCGCTCGGGTACTGACCCCACACGGTGTCCGCGCCGATGCGCAGATCAGTGATTTCGCCGGTGAGGCCGATGCGTCGCCAAATTTCCTGTGTCGAAGTCGGCAGCGCGGGGTTTGCAAGAATCGTGACGATGCGCAAAGCCTCGAGAGCGTCGCCCATCACGGTGTCGACCGCCGCGCCCGAGTCCTTCTTCCAAGGCTCGTTGTTTTCGAGATAGGCGTTGGTGGCCTTAATCAGACCCCAAGTTGCTTCGAGCGCGCGACTCGGTTGAACGTTGAGCCACGCCGCGCTCGTGTCGGCGACCGCGGTGGCGGCGGCTGCCGCCAGAATGCTGTTTAGAGACGGCGCCGTCCCGATGCCGCCACATTTCTTCTCGACGACGGTGGCGATGCGCGCGGCAAGGTTGCCGAGGTTGTTGGCGAGATCCGAGTTGTAGCGGCTGATTAATCCTTCGTAGGTGAAGTCGCCATCGTTGCCGTAGGCGGTGTCGGCAAGCAGGAAGTACCTAAGTCCATCCACGCCGAATTCGCCGATGAGATCGAGAGGGTCGACAACATTGCCGGTCGTCTTGCTCATCTTTTCGCCGCCGACAACAAGCCACCCGCCGACGGCCCATCCCTTCGGTGGCTCAATGCCCGCCGACATCAACATCGCCGGCCAGTAGGCGCAGTGAAAGCGGGTGATCTCCTTGCCCAGAAAGTGGAGGTCGACGGGCCAGTTGGCGCTGAATGCTTCGTCGTCGCTGCCGTACCCGATCGCCGTGATGTAGTTGGCCAGCGCATCGAACCAGACGTAGGCCACATGCGAAGAGTCCCAGGGCAGGGGGACTCCCCATGTAAGCGTCTTGCGACTGATTGAAAAGTCGTTGAGTCCTCCCTTGATGAAGCTAAGCACTTCGTTCATGCGGAAGCTGGGCGTGATGCAGTTGGGATGATCGGCATACCACTTGAGCAGGCGATCTTCGAATCGCGAGAGTCGAAAGAAGTAGTTCTCTTCTTCTACATATGTTGTAACGGTCTTGTGATCGGGGCACTTGCCATCAATTAATTCGTCCTCTAGGTAATATGCCTCGCAGGCGACACAGTACTGCCCGCGGTAGACATCCAACTCGATATCGCCAGCGTCGTAACACGCCTGCAGGAGTTTTTGCACGCCGACGATATGGCGCGTCTCCGTGGTGCGAATGAAGTCATCGTTTGTGATGCTTAGTTTCTCCCATGCGTGTTTAAATGTCGGCGCGATGCTGTCCACGAACTGCTGCGGCGATATTCCCCTGGCGTCGGCGGCCTGCTGAATCTTGAGGCCGTGTTCATCGGTACCCGTAAGCAGGTGCACCTCGTCACCGAGCAGTCGATGCCAGCGCGCCACGGCGTCGGCAATAATTGTGGTGTAGGCGTGGCCAATATGCGGCTTGGCGTTGACGTAATAGATCGGGGTTGTGGCGCTGAACTTGTTCGCCGGATTGTGTGTCACCTATCCAACTTAGAGGGTGCGAGCGCCAATACGGGCGTCACTTTCGCTGCTACGAGCTGGAGATCGACACCGTAGTGTGGCGTCGTGGGTTTTATCTTCGATGATGCAATCGGCATGACGGCGAGTGGCGACAGCGAGAATGTCAAGTTCGACGCGATGGTGCACGCCGGATGGGACATTCGCGGCAACGCCAACGGCGGTTACCTAATTGCGCTCGTCGCCGCAGCGATGCGCACGGCGGCGCATGGCCGTGACCCGATCACGGTTACCGCGCACTACTTGGCACCTCTGCTAGCTGGCCCGATTGAGATTGACACGCAGGTCGTGAAGCGGGGCAGGCGGTTTACCAACATTGTCGCGACGGTCAGGCAGAATAATCGCGATGCCATTCGGGCAATGGGGGTATTTGGCCAACCGCCGACGAGCAGCGAAGGTTTTAGCAAGATTGACGGCCGGCCGCCGCAACTGCCGGCACCAGAGCAGTGTGTGCGACGCGAGCCGACGGGCGAGGGCTTCGACATGGCACTGATGAGCAAGGTCACCGTGCGGCTGCACCCCGATGACGTCGGCTTCATGCGTGGCGAACCCAGCGACACCGCGCTCGTGCGCGGCTGGTTTTCGTTTCCCGACGAGCGACCAATCGACGGGTTGGCGCTGGTGCTGGCCACCGATGTTTTTCCACCGTCGATTTTCAATTTGCAAATACCGCCCGGATGGGTTCCGACCGTCGAGCTGACAGCGCACGTACGCGGAGTCCCGGCGCCAGGACCGCTGCGTTGCGTTTTCAGGTCGCGCTTCGTTGGCGGCGGCATGTGGGAGGAGGACGGAGAGTTGTGGGATTCGCACGACTCGTTGGTGTGCCAGTCGCGGCAGATCAGCCTGCTTCCGCTCGGCTAAATCACAAACTATTTAGTCTGTTTAATTTGTAGCGCGATTTCGTAGACGCGCCGCTTGGCGACGCCGTACTTCGTTGCCACGCGCGCGGCGGCGTCCTTCTTGCTGGCGCCCTTCTTAACTTCGTCGCGAACGGCGTCGGCAAGTTCATCATCGGTCGGCGGCGCAGGCGGCAGCGCCCCGGCAAGCATGATCACGTATTCGCCGCGAGGTTCGGTGGCTTGCGCACGCAACGAGGCGTCGTGCAGCGTGCCGCGCCACATCTCTTCGTGCAGTTTCGTGAGTTCGCGGGCGATCACGACCTTGCGCATCGGCCCGCAAGCAACTTCGAGGTCGGCGAGAGTCTTTGCGACTCGGTGCGGCGCCTCATACAACACCACCGTGCGCGGCTCGGTCGCGATGTCGTTGAGACGTTGCGACCGCTCGCCGCCGCTGCGCGGAATAAAGCCCTCGAAAACAAAGCGTTGTGTCGGCAGTCCGCTCATCACCAGAGCCATCACCAGCGCGGCTGGCCCCGGCGCGCAGGTGACATTTAGCCCGGCGTCGATAACGGCGCGAACGACCCGTTCGCCCGGGTCGCTGATGCCCGGGGTGCCAGCGTCGGTGATTAGCACGACATTGGCGCCGTCGTGCAACATCGTCACGATCTCTTCGCACGCGTCGTGCTCAGTGTGATCGTTTACTACGACATATTTTTTACCCGAAATCCCGAGGTGTTGCAGCAAAAGCCCAGACCTGCGCGTGTCTTCGCAGCAGACGATGGCGCAATTGCTGATCGCCTCGATAGCACGAGCCGTGATGTCGGCGAGGTTGCCGATGGGCGTGGCCACGAGCGTGAATGTGCCAGAACTTATGGCGCCGGGACTCATTGTGCCTGAGTGCTGACTTCCGCGCGCGTGTCGCGCACCTCGATGGTGTCGCCGGGTTTGAGACCCCAGCGCGCAAACGATCCGGCCGCGGCCTCGATCACGATTCGCGAGTGCGCAACCGGTAACGCCATGCGCATCGGCTTCACACGCTGCATCTTGATAACTGCGTTGGCAGAATTCAAGTAGGCGACATCCAATGCAATCTTGACGCCGAGGCTGTGAATCCATTTGCAGTTGGGGATGACCATCGCACCGTCGAGGTGTTGCCTGCCGATCACGCCTCGGCGGCGCGCCTTGGGCGTAAGCGCCACATCGGCGCTGGCCAGCACGCGACCAGCGCTGACCAGCCACGCCGACGCGAACTGAGGCTGGCTAGTCATGATGATCTAACTGTTGTGACGAATTTCTAAAACGTCGCCGTCGACGACTTCGTAGTCTTTGCCCTCGACGCGTATCTTTCCGACATCTTTGGCCTTGTTCCATGAACCGATTTCAAGAAGCTCGTCCCAGGCAATGACGTCGGCGCGGATGAAGCCGCGCTGCAAGTCGGAGTGGATCTTACCGGCGCACTCTGGGGCCTTGGCGCCGGCATTAAATGTCCAGGCGCGCGTTTCCTTCTCGCCGGTCGTGAAATATGTGCGCAGGCCGAGCAGGTGATACGCCGAGCGAATCATGCGGGGTAGTGCGCCCTCGCCGAGGCCGAGCGCCTCGAGCATCTCGATGCGGTCTGTGCCGGTGAGCTGCGCCGCCTCGGCCTCAAGTTGCACGCTCATGCCGAGCACCTCGATCTTGTGCTCGCTTACAGATCCTGGCGGCGCCAATTCGGCGCGCACGAGGGCCTCCATCTCGGGGATCGTGTCGAGCGCATCTTCGGCGACGTTGACAACCGCCAGAACTCGCCGCGTCGTCAACAAGAAATGTGGCGCCAGCAATTCGAGATCGTCTTTGCTAACCGGCGCGCGGTACAACGGGATGCCATCAGACAGGTGCACGAGCGCGCGTTGCAGCGCCTCAACCTCGTCGACGACACTCTTATCCATGCGCGATGCCTTTTGCGTGCGTCGCAAGCGCGCCTCGACTGTTTCGAGGTCGGCGAGGGCGAGTTCAATTTCGACGACGCGCAAATGTTCGAGCGGGTCCGACGGTCCAGCGATGTCGTCATCTACAAATGCTCGCAACACGAATACGATGGCGTCGACTTCGCGAATGTTCGCCAGAAATTTGTTACCCAGACCTTCGCCTTTGCTTGCACCCTCCACGAGCCCGCCAATATCCACCACTTCGACGGTGGCGTAGACGGTCTTTTGCGTCTTCGACATCTTGGCAAGCGCTTCGAGGCGCGCGTCGAGCACCTTGGCCACGCCGATATTTGGGTCTTTGGTGGCGAACGGGTACGGGGCGGCTAGGGCGGCACCGTTGGTCAGGGCGTTATAAAGGGATGATTTACCCGCGTTGGGCAGGCCGACGAGGCCGAAGCGTTCCATGATCAGCCTGTCACGATACCCGTGAGCCCGATGAGGTATGGGCTTGGGTAATTGTTACTATGGCGGTAGGAGAAATCACCATGACCACATTTGACCTCGACCTGACCAAATACTCGCTCGGCTGGAGCGACGAAGCGGAGTATGCCTTTACTCCCGAGAAGGGCCTCAATGAGGGCGTTGTCGAGCAGATTTCTTGGTGGAAGGGCGAGCCCGACTGGATGCGTCAGATGCGCCTGCGCTCGCTGCGAACATTCGAGAAGAAGCCGATGGCGCCGTGGTTTGCAACCAACATGCCAGACCTCGATTTTCAGAACATCTTCTACTACCTGAAGCCGGCCACGGCGCAGACCGACGAATGGGACGACCTCCCAGAGCAGATGAAGAGGACTTACGAGAAGCTCGGCATCCCCGAGGCCGAACGCAAATATTTGGCTGGCGTGACTTCGCAATACGACAGCGAAGTCGTGTACCACCGCAACCGCATCGAACTCGAAGAGCAGGGCATCTTGTTTTGCGACATGGACACGGCGTTGCGCGAGTACCCCGACCTTGTCAAGCAGTACTTCGGCTCTGTCATCCCGATGGGCGACAACAAGTTCTCGGCGCTGAACACTTCGGTGTGGTCAGGCGGCTCGTTCATCTATGTGCCGCCCGGCGTCGAATGCGAAATGCCGCTGCAGGCATATTTCCGCATCAACAGCGAAAACGCTGGCCAATTCGAGCGCACGCTGATCATCGCCGATGAGGGCTCGAAGGTGCACTACATCGAGGGTTGCTCTGCTCCCGTGTACACAAACGACGCGCTGCACTCCGCGGTCGTCGAGATCATTGTCAAGCCGAGTGCGCACGTCACGTACACCACAATTCAAAACTGGTCGCCGAACGTTTACAACTTGGTCACCAAGCGCGCCCGCGTCGAGACCGAAGGGCATATGGAGTGGATCGACGGCAACATCGGTTCGAAGCTGACCATGAAGTACCCGAGCGTCTACCTGATGGGGCCAAAAGCCACAGGCGAAGTGCTTTCGGTGGCGTATGCCGGCGCGGGCCACCACCAGGACGCCGGCGCCAAGATGGTGCACGCAGCCTCCGAAACTTCGTCGAAGATCGTCTCGAAGTCGATCAGCAAGGATGGCGGCATCACCACCTATCGCGGCCTCGTGCGAGTCGAAGAGGGCGCCGAAAATTGCAAGAGCCACGTGCAATGCGATGCGCTAATTCTCGATGACGAATCAGAGAGCCGCACCTTCCCGTATATGGAGGTCGGCGAGCGCAGCGCGCAGGTCGGTCACGAAGCCACGGTTTCGAAAATCGCCGACGAGCAGTTGTTCTATCTGATGAGTCGCGGGCTCACGCAAGAGCAGGCCATGGGCATGATCGTTAACGGTTTCATTGAGCCGGTCACGCGCACTCTGCCGATGGAGTACGCCGTCGAGTGGAGCCGCCTGATTGAATTGCAGATGGAAGGGTCGGTCGGCTAGTTCGGTCGGCTAGTTTCGGTGGCTATTTCGATGACGATGAGAACTGAGTGCAAACACTTTGAGAGCCGCTCGTATGCTGGCGGCGACACCGTGCGCAAGTGCAACCTCGATTTGGCGCCTGATGCGCCGTGGCGTTGCCCAGATGAGTGCACCAAGTTTGAGCGACGCATGGTCGACGTAGCTTGGGCGCATGGTTCGCTCGTTACGCCAGTAACACCAATTGAGCCGGCGATCCTTGACGACGGCACGGCCGCGGCGATTCTGGACGAGGCCGAGGCGATCGTCAACGCCGCGATGGGTGATGTCTTGGCCGATCTGAACGACAAGCGCAAAAACAAGAAGAAGTTTCGCGACAAGAAGAAAAAGAAGAAGTAGTGGGGCGATGACTACGACTCTTGCTCTGCCAACCACCGAAGAAGAGATCTGGCGTTACAGCCCCATCAATGAACTCGGGATGTCGAAGTACCGCGCCGGCGCCGTCGCGACGAAAGTCGAAGGCGCCGACTCGATTGCGCTGCAAGGCGCTGCGGCGTCTGCGTTAGTCGGCGTGGCGATCGGCACCGCGCCCGATGTTTTTGCGCAAATGAACACCGAGACGCCGGCAGTCGTTGCGCTGCAAGTCGGCAAGGGCAAGGTGCACACCCAAACCGTTGTGATCACGCACACGATTGCCGAGTCTGGCATCGTCGCCTTCCCGCGACTCGTCATCGACGCCGCCGAAAACAGTGAGGTCACCGTCGTCGAGCATTTTGTCTCTAAAGATGGCGTGCAC
>JBKJMC010000023.1:0-2918 GCA_046596615.1 Ilumatobacteraceae bacterium
TAAAAAAGTTATACAGGTATTCGTTGTAGCCGCCGCCGCGCCAGGCGCTAAAGCGGCACGACAAGAACAACGCATTCGACCAGTCGATTGCTTTCTTGGCGACGACCGCTTCGACCAGCGGTCGCGCGATCTTGAACCGAAAGCCAAACGGCTGATCGACGTGGCCGCTAATTGTTCCATTAGCGAAGTCGATATGAATTTTAGTGTCGCCGAGATCGATCAGACATCCAGCACCAATCGCGGCGCGCAGAGTTGGCGCCATCGCCAGCAGCGGCTGCCACCAGGCTTGCAGCGATGCGACGAGGTCGGTCTTCGCTGTCGGCCACGAGGCTTTGTGCTGCGCCAACCACGGTGCCCAGTCGGCTTGGTAGTTGCGCAAGTACTCGGCCTTGTTCTCGAACGGCTCCATTATCGCCGTGTCGTCGAGCACGTGGGTGACAGCGATGTTGCGTGGAGTCACCTCGATCGTCGTGCCAGGGATGTTGATGGTCGCGCTGGTGTTGCCGAAATCGCGCAGGCGCGAGATGAACTCGGTCTGATCAGGGAAAATCGAAATCTCGTCGCCACTAATTACGTTGAAGCGAAACAAATCCTCGTCTAAAAAACATGGCGGCCCAGCCGAGGGCACGACAACGCGGGCGCCGAGCGCATTCACATAATGAATCGCGCGGCTGAACTGGCTCTCAACCTTGGCCGCGGCGAGAGCGTGCTGATCTTCTCCGCTGTCCTCGTAGACCATCGGGTACCAGATAGCTCCGCTGAATTGCAGCCAGTGCATATCGATCGGGCCGCCTTCGAGAAGTTTGGCAATGTCACCGATGCGACAGTCGTTTTGGTTGACGAGCCGCGACTCGCCGTCACTGATCACGATCGCCGAGTCGCCGCCGGGGCCGTCCGCAATCGCCGACTCGACATGAATTGAAACGGTTAATCCATCGCCGAGGTCTGTGACTTCGCCATTGCGCGTGCGAATGAACTGCGTGAAACCGAGACGGCTCAGCTGACGCTCGAGTTCGCGGGTTGCGAAATCAGGTAACAGCACTTTCGTGTTCTTGTCGACATGTCGTGCGAGCCAAGTTTCGTCGAGATGGTCGCCGTGCTGGTGCGATATATATAGGTATGTTGGTTGCTCGAGTTCGTCGAGAAGTTCGTTGCTCAGCTGGTCATTGCGCGGGAATGGAAACCAAGAGCCGAAAAACGCGGGCTCGAACCACGGGTCGCAGACGATTGTTGCTTGGCGCGTGCGCACCAAAATGCCCGCGTGACCGAGCGAGGTTGCCCTCATCGAGAATTAGGCAACCGGTGGGTCTGTGAACTGCTGGCCGGAGCGGGCGACGTGTTCGGTCCACTTGGTGCCGTTCCAGTAACGCAACTCAAAACGACTCGAAGGGTCTGCGTACCAGCCCGCTGGCACTGGCGCGCTTGGCGAAGTCGATGAAGTCGATGCGGCAGCGCTTGCAGTAGCAGTTGTCGGACGGCGCAAGAACGCGCAGTAACGACCGTCGAAGGTCGGCAGAATATCTACGACCTCCCAACCCTCGGCAGATTTCTTTGTCAGCTCTGCAGCGAGGGCCTCGGGGCTGGAGTTGTAAGGATTAAATGCCACATACTCAAACATGGGCTTTAGGTTAGTGGCGCGCAAGGCATTTAAATAAGTGCTGCGAATAAATGAAGCGATTCCGACAACTCAACGCGCCTAGCCTAGACGGCGTGTCGAAATCCAAACAAAAGATCGGTTATTTCGGACCAGCGGGTACTTTCACCGAACAGGCGCTGCTGACACAGGCAGATCTGGCGGGGAGCACACATGTTGCGTTTCGTACCGTGCCAGATGTTTTAGATGCCGCACAATCTGGCGAAGTTGATCTTGGGTTTGTGCCGATCGAGAACTCGATCGAGGGAACCGTCAACTTCACCCAAGATGCTCTTGTGTTCGATCACGACTTGTTAATTCAGCGCGAGGTGGTTTTAGACATCGAGCACTGCATCTTGGCTAAGCCCGGCACGAAACTTGCCGATGTTCGGGTGTTGCTTTCAATACCAGTTGCCACGGCACAGTGTCACAGTTACATTCGCAACAGCCTTGGCGCTGCTGACGTTCGCGCCGCGCACTCGACGGCCGAAGCCGCACGGCTGGTCGGCGACGAAACCCAGGCCGGTTTCGCCGCGGTCGCACCGCGTAACGCCGCGCCCCTGTATGGGCTCGAAGTGATCGCCTCAGACATCGCCGACCACTCTGGCAACCAGACCCGATTTGTTGTCGTCGCCAAGACTTCCATCCCTGCGCGAACCGGTCACGACAAAACTGCTCTGGTCGTGTTTCAACGCGCAGACGAGCCAGGAAGTTTGATTTCAATTTTGCAAGAGTTCGCGGCGCGGCGAATCAACTTGTCGCAATTACTTTCGCGCCCGACCAAGCAGGGCGGGCTGGGCGATTATTGCTTCATCATTTACGCTGATGGCCACATTGAGGATGAACTGATGGCCGACGTGTTGCGCGATCTGCACGCCAAGCAGGGTTCAGTAAAATTCATGGGCAGTTATCCCGCGGCGGGAGCGCACGCGCATTCGGCGCGTGAACACGCAGACTCCCGTTGGCGCGAGGCCGACGACTGGGTCACAGCGCTGAGAATGCGTATTGTCCGCTAGCGTTTCTCAACGGAACGGTGGCAGAGTGGACAAACGCATCCGCCTTGAAAGCGGACGGCTCAAAAGGCCCGGGGGTTCGAATCCCTCCCGTTCCGCCAGTACACTCAGCACCTCATTCAGCATTCTAATTATTGGAGAGGTGCCAGAGAGGCCGAATGGGGCGCCCTGCTAAGGCGTTGTCCGGGTAAACCGGACCGTGGGTTCAAATCCCACCTGCTCCGTCATGATTAATCGTGCACGAGGCGCTTTTATGGTTTTGGCTGCAACGG
>JBKJMC010000101.1:0-2951 GCA_046596615.1 Ilumatobacteraceae bacterium
GAACTGCGTTAACAACCATCTCGTCGTCACGCGCGTTCTCGCCGATGACCATACCCTCATAGACGTCGACGCCTGGTGCGACGAACAGCGTGCCGCGAAGTTGGATTTTGTCTAACGCATAGCCGGTAGTAGTGCCAATGCGATCGGCGATCATCGCGCCGCCCAACCGATGCGGCAAGTCACCAACCCAAGGCATCCAGCCGGCGAAGCTCTGGTTTAGAAGGGCGGTGCCGCGGGTAACGGTCAGCAGTAGCGTCCTAAAGCCGATCAAGCCACGCGATGGCGCCTCGAAGCTGACGATCGTTCGGCCGGGGTCGCCTGTTCGCAGGTCAGTGACTCGACCCATACGTGGAGCAAGGGCCTGCGTGATTGAGCCGACGTATTCATCGGGCACGTCGCACAAACCGGATTCCTTCGGCTCGTGGCGCTTGCCGTTAATCTCCTTGGTGATTACTTCTGGTCGCGAAACCTGCAACTCGAAACCTTCGCGGCGCATGTTCTCGACCAGCACGGCAAGCTGCAATTCTCCGCGACCGGCGACGTCCATGACGTCGGTCGAGTCGGTATCCGCGATGCGGATTGAGACGTTTCCGAGGATCTCTTTCTTGAGCCGCTCTCGCAGGTGGCGGCTGGTAAGAAACTTGCCGTCGCGACCCGCGTACGGCGAGGTGTTAACGCCGAAACTCATGCGCAAAACAGGCTCATCGACCTCCAACCTTGGAAGGGCGATTGGGTTCTCCGCCGAGGCGATGGTGTCGCCCACTTCTACTTCTTCGATTCCGCCGAGAATGAAAAGGTCGCCGGCGACGACCTCTGGCACTTCGACTCGCTCAATGCCGTGAAACGCAAACAGCGAAGTGATCTTGCGCTTGAGCACGGGCGCCGGGTTTTCGTCTGTCGGCTTTTGACACAGCGTGACTTGATCGCCCTTGCGCAAAATCCCGCTATGAACGCGACCGATCGCTAGTCGACCTAGATAATCGGAGGCATCAAGGTTAGCTACCATCGCCTGTAACGGCAGCGACGAATCGTGCGACGGCGCGGGCAGGTGCTCAATAATCGCGTCCAAAAGCGCGCTCAGGTCTGTTCCCATCGGCGGCATTCCGATGCCATTCATCGCGCGACCCTCGCGGGCCACCGCGGACAACACTGGGAACGACAAGTGGTGGTCAGCATGCGCCAGGTCTAGAAATAACTGCTCAACTTCGTGCAGTACTTCCTCAGGGCGTGCATCTTGACGGTCCACTTTGTTAATTACCAATACAACGGGCAAGTCGAGTTTGAGCGCCTTCGACAACACATAACGAGTCTGCGGCAGCGGCCCCTCGGCGGCATCGACCAGCAACAACACGCCGTCGACGAGCGCCAAGGCGCGCTCGACTTCGCCACCGAAGTCGGCGTGGCCGGGAGTGTCTACCAAATTGATCTTGACTCCCTTCCACTCGATCTGCGCGGCCTTCGCCAAAATTGTGATGCCGCGCTCGCGCTCCTGGTCGTCGGAGTCCATGACCCTTTCAATGACGGCCGAGTGGGCGGCGAATGTGCCCGTCGAACGCAACAATGCGTCTACGAGCGTGGTCTTTCCATGGTCGACGTGCGCGACGAGAGCAATGTTTCTTAATTTGTCATTCAAGGGCATTGTGTGTTGGGGGTTATGCCATGATCTAGGCGCTGACCTGGGTCAATGCTGATTTAGGATTCGTCCTCTTCGCTTTCTTCTTCATCATCGAATCGCACTCCATAGCGCTCGGCTATTGCTGCGTATTCGTCTTCTTCGGTCTGGGGTTGCTTGGCTCGATCTCCGAAACCAAGATCAGCCGGGGTTGGCCCCGTCTGCTTCAATTTTCGCGCTTCTTCGAAGCGTCGATGACGTCCCTTCTTCACAGCAGGGCTCCGAACTTTTGTGAGGACGGCTACCGCGCTGGCAACCGTCTATTGGATAGACATTGCCTCATAGCCTACCTGTCGTAAGCGCCCAGAAGGCGTCAATTCGGGGTTTGGTTGGCAGTGTCAGAGGTCGCATTACTCCTCAGATCTCGGGCGACCTGTGGGGTCGTATCGAGCAGCCGAAGGCCACCCTTGATGTCGAAACTGAGCCCGGCATGCCCCGAAATTATTCGCCTGATGTCGTCGCCCAATATCAGCGCCCGCCATCCGTGCGCCAAGCGCGCATCGCTCTGACCCCGAAGCAACGCGTTGATGTCATTTCTGGTGCAAAGCAATGAGACGTCTATCGAGTTCTGGCGCGCTAACTCGGCGACCCATGCCGAGATCAGCGTGATCGCCGGGCGCAAATCTCGCTCTACGTCCTCTAGATCACTAACGGGAAGTCTCACATCGCGCCCTCGGCCGTCGATCACGGCGGCAACTATCTCGCGCGCCATCGAACCACCGACCTGACGAGACTCAACGCCGCGGGCCTGCAACAATTCGAATTCTGTGTCTGGCATCTTCTGAGCAATGGCCATCAAAGCCATGTCCGAGAGCACACGTCGCACGGGGATGTCGGCACCCATCGCTTTGAGTTCGCGCCACTGGGCCACTGCCTGCGCCACCCCCCGCGATTTGCCGCGCAGTGCCCGCGCCTCTTTAATCTTAAGCCAGGCCTGAAGCGGGTCGGTCGGACCGTTCTGACGCAAGCGTAGGTCTTCGCAAGCGTCGGCGGCCCATGTCTCGCGCCCACGCTCAGCGAGTCGCTGAGTGAACCGACTGTGCATCTCGAACAAATACTCGACGTCCGAGGCTGCATAGGCGATCTGGTCTTTTGTTAGCGGCCTGCGCAGCCAGTCCGTGAGCCTGTCGGCTTTGGGTAGCGCAACCTTGAACTCGCTCTGCACGAGCGACGCCAGGCTCGGCGTCGAAAAGCCGAGGAAGCCCGCTGACAGCTGGGTATCGAAGATTCGATGTGGTGCCGCGCCGCACGCGTGCAGTAAAACTTCGAGATCTTGTTG